>NZ_JBHYKH010000082.1:9986-15492 GCF_042741275.1 Streptomyces sp. NPDC058964 | reverse complement strand
CGCGGGGGGGCGCCCCCGGCCCGGGGCGGGCCCCCCCGCCGTGGGCCCCGGGGCGCCCGTGTTCGGGGGGCCCCGCGACCAGGTGGGCGGCGGCCGGAGCGCCATCGTCTGTTCCGCGACCGGTTCTTCGGCCGCCTGCTCGGGGGTGCTGACCGGCTCCGCGGGCCCTTCCGTCCGCGCCGGCGGGTGCGGCCGGCGGCGCGCCTCCACGTAGAAGGTGGCGACCAGGCTCAGGACCAGGCCCAGGCCACCGGCCATGACCATGTACTCGAGCCGGGTCTTGGTCTGCGCCACCGGGTTCTGCGGGGGCACGATGGTCGTCATGCGGATCATGGCCTTCGGAGCGACCGACTGCTGCTCCTGGAACTGTTGAAGCCGGTCCTTGGCGTACGCCGTCAGGACGCGGTCCGAGGCCAGGACGGCGGACTTGTCCGTGCCGGTGACGGTGAGCCACATGAGCGGCCCCTGCGCGTTGTCGGCGAGCTTGGCCGCGAACGTGCCTGTGGCGCCACGGGACTTGAGCTCCCGGACCGAGACGTCGGAGTTGAGGTTGCGGGCCAGGCTGTCGGCCATGCCGGTGAGCGAGGTCTGGGTGCTCAGGAACGGGTTGCCGTCGTAGGCCACCGTGGCCTTCTGGGAGTTCAGGAGAACCACCGTGCTCTGCGACTGGTAGGTGATCGGAACCACCAGTGCCACGGCCACGACCAGACCGGCCGTCAGCAGCAGTCCGGGCAGCAGGACGTACCAGCGCCTGCGCATGACTCGGAAGATCTCAGCGAGATCCATGGTGGTCCCCCCTCGCGGCCCGACCTCGGACGAGCATATGTTGCGAGCGGATCATATGGGGAACGTTTGTGCAGTGGGCCTTGCTCGCGTGCCCGCGGTGCCTCCCGTCAGCAGCACGTCGGCGATGCGGTCGCTCGCGCGACCGTCCCAGAGTTCGGGCCGGCGGGGGGCGCGAGGTTCGTCCAGTACGCGGTTGACGGTGGGAACGATCCGGGCCGGGTCCCGCCCGGCCAGCACATTCGTGCCCTGCTCGACCGTGATGGGCCGCTCGGTGTTCTCCCGCAGGGTCACACACGGCACACCCAGCGCGGTGGTCTCCTCCTGTACGCCGCCCGAGTCGGTCAGCACGAGGCGGGCGGCGTCCTGCAGGGCGATGAAGTCGAGGTATCCGGCGGGCGGCACGAGCCGGATGCCTCCGGGGACGCCGATGTCGGCCAGCCGTCCGGCCGCGCGCGGGTGCACGGGCAGCAGGAGCGGGCAGCGGCCGGCGATCTCGCCCAGGGCCTTCAGGAGCGCGGCGAGGACCTCGGGGTCGTCCACGTTGGCGGGGCGGTGCAGCGTGACCAGGCCGTACTCGCCTCTCGCCAGGCCGTATCGGCCGAGGACGTCCGATGCCCTGGCCCGTTCCAGGTTGGCCAGCAGCGTGTCGATCATGACGTTGCCGACCAGGTGGATCTGGTCGCCCCGGTACCCTTCCGCGCGCAGGTTGTCGGCGGCGTCGGGCGAGGGTGCCAGCAGATAGTCGCTGACGCGGTCGGTGGCGACCCGGTTGACCTCCTCCGGCATGCTCCAGTCGCGGCTGCGCAGGCCGGCCTCGACGTGGGCCCGCAGTGGTCCCGCCTTGGCGGTGACCAGGGCGCAGGCCAGGGTCGAGTTGATGTCGCCGACCACGACGACGATGTCCGGGGACACCTCGCCGAGCAGCGGCTCGAACGCGGTCATCACGCGTCCGGTCTGCTCGGCGTGGGTGCCGGAGCCGACCCCGAGGAAGCGGTCGGGCGGACGGATTCCGAGGTCGGCGAAGAACACGTCGTTCATCGCCGGGTCGTAGTGCTGGCCGGTGTGGACGAGGATCACCTCGGCGCCCCGGCTTTCCAGGGCGTCCATCACCGGTTTGATCTTCATGTAGTTGGGCCGCGCCCCGGCGACGCAGACGATTCGCGGCATGGTTCAGAGCACCTCGATCGTGGGTCCGGACGACAGCCGCCGACGGCAGTCGAGGACGAAGGGGGCGTGTTCGGCCACGAGTTCGTAGTCGAAGCTGTCGTGGTCGGTGAGCAGGACCACCACATCGGCGGCCGCCAGCTCCTCCGGCACCGGTTCGACCCGCACCAGGCGGGTGTCCACCGGCAGACTCTCGACCACGTGCGGGTCGGCCGCCCTGACCTGAGCTCCCATGTCGAGCAGCAGCTGGGATATGCGCAGGGCGGGCGACTCCCGGGCGTCGCCGGTGTTCTTCTTGTAGGCCAGGCCGAGCAGCAGGATGCGCGAGCCGTTCACGGACCGGCGTCTCTCGTTGAACAGGTCGCTGATGCGCCGCGTCACGTACTCGGGCATGTGGTTGTTGATGTCGTTGGCCAGCTCCACGAAGCGGAAGCTCTGGCCGAGTTCGCGCTGCACCCGCCAGGACAGGTACGAGGGGTCGATCGGCAGGCAGTGACCGCCGACGCCCGGTCCGGGGGTGAACTTCATGAAGCCGAAGGGCTTGGTGGAGGCGGCGTCGATCGCCTGCCAGACGTCGATGTCCAGGTGGTGGGCGAACATCGCGATCTCGTTGACGAGCGCGATGTTCACATGACGGAAGGTGTTCTCCAGCAGCTTGGCGAGTTCGGCCTCCTTCGGCGAGCCCACCGGAACGGTGGTGTCGACGAGCTCCGCGTAGAAGTCCTGAACGGCCTTGAGGGATTCCGCGTTGACGCCGGACACGACCTTCGGGGTCTGCTGGAAGCCCCAGACGGCGTTTCCGGGGTCGATCCGCTCCGGGCTGTAGCCCAGATGGAAGTCGGTGCCCGCGGCCAGCCCCGAGCCGTCCTCCAGGATCGGCGCGAACAGTTCCTGTGTGGTGCCCGGGTAGGTGGTCGACTCGAGGACGACGGTGGCTCCGGGGCGCAGGTAGCGGGCGAGGGTGACCGCCGACTCCTCTATGTAACGGAGGTCGGGAGTGCCCTCGTGCAGAGGGGTCGGGACGGTCACGACGGCCACGTCGAAGCCGCCGCAGTCCCGGGCCGCTTCGCTCGGGCGGTAGGTGCCCCGGTCCAGTGCCGCGCGGATCCGTTCGGAGGAGACGTCCTCGACGAAGGACTCACCGGCGGCGAGGCTCTTGACCCGCCGGGAGTCGACGTCGTAGCCGATCACCTCGTGTCCGACCTCCGCGGCGCGGATGGCCAGTGGCAGGCCGACGTATCCCTGTCCGACCACGACGACGCGCATCAGTGACTCCTGTTCGCGGAGGCGGGCGACGGGGTGAGCCGGACGAGCTCTCTGGCCGTCATGAGGAGGAAGGCAGCATTGGTGGTGAGGTAGCGTCGGCCCAGGCGGCGCGGCTCCTGCAGCGCGCGGTAGAGCCACTCCATGCCCCACCGCTGCCAGGACACGGGGGCCCGCTTGGTGACCCCCGCCAGGATGTCGAACGAACCGCCGACACCGTGCACGACACGGGCACCGGTGTGTTCGCCGTAGGCGGCGGTGAAGATCTCCTTCTTCGGCGAGGTCATGCCAAGGAAGAGCATCTGGGCGCCGCTGTCGGCGATCGCGTCGGCGATCGCCGCCTGCTCGGAATCGTCGAAGTAGCCGTTTCGGCTGCCGGCGACCTTCAGGCCGGGGAAGCGATCGGCCACCCGGCGCAGCATCCGCTCCAGCACGTCCTGCCTGGCGCCGAGGAAGTACACGGACACGCCCGCCGATTCGGCCTCGGCCAGCAGCCGCAGGAACAGGTCGATGCCGGCCACCCGTTCCGGCAGCGGGGCGCGCAGCAACCGGGCCGCCCAGACCACGGCCTGTCCGTCGGCGACGACGAGATCGCAGCCGGCCACCGCCCGGGCGAGCCGGGGGTCGCGCCGCATGTTCACCAGCTTCGCGGCGTTCACCACCCCGATCTCCAGCTGTCTGCCCTCCCGGACCGCATCGAGGCACAGCGCCACGGTCTCGTCCATCGTCAGCGGGTCCAGCTCGATCCCGAACAGTGTCCGACGCTCGCTCATATGCGGCCCCCCTGCCAGGCGTAGAGCATCCAGCCGAACTCGTACGGCCGGCATTCGCGGTCCACGAACGCGGGTCGGTACACCCGGTCCAGGGACTTCAGCCGGAGGTTCGGCGCGACTCGGGTGCCGAGCCCTCGGGCGGCGCGCACGGCCTTCTTCGGATCGCCGCGGTGGACCTTGCGCCAAGTGGCCCCGAGCTCGTCGAGGATCAACGGCTCCCGCTTCTCCGGACGGGCGGCCAGTTCGGGCACGTCCGTCATCCAGCGCAGGCCCCTGCGGATCGCCGCGCCGAAGTCGGTGCCGCCGGCGTCGGCGAGATCGAACAGGGCGGTGGGCGCCATCGCGTGCTGGTGGACGCTGTAGACCGGGTAGCCCTCCACGACACCGCCGGTGCGGGCGTCGTAGTGCCACCACCACTGCCCGCCGTCGCCCTGCAGCTCGCAGATGCGTGCCGCGCACGCCTCCGAGGCGGCCAGCGCCTCGGGATCCCCGGGTCCGTCACCGCTGGCATGGGCGCGGGCCAGCGCCTGGAGCGGATACGTCTGGTCGGCGAAGCAGCTCACGTGCGCCCGGTACCAGGGCACCAGGCCGGGACCCGTGGCGTGCGGGAACAGCGGACTGTCCCCGATCCGGGCCCGCAGGAGACGGTCACGGGCTGTGGTGAAACGTCTCTCCACATCGACCGTGGACCGAGCCGCCGCGAGAGCGGACAGCACCCAGGCCGCCTCGACGGTGTACTGTGCGCGGCCCTCCTCGTCCAGGGCGTCCATCCGCGCGATGGCATCGGACAGTTTGGGATGCACGGTCTCGGCTGCCGCCCAGGCGATGAGCGCCGCGTCGCCGAGATTGGCCACCGCGGGCAGCGACTCGACCAGCAGACCCGTGAACTCCTGGGCCGTACGCCCCCCGAGCACCGCGCGCTGGTGGTCCTCGGGAAGGAATTGCGCGCCCAGCGCGGTGATGGCCGCGTACCGGGTGCTGGTCCCGCGCCGCTCCAAGGTCCAGGAACCGTCGGGCGCCCTCCGCCCGGCCATGGTGAAGGCGAAGGCCTCGCCACCGGGGAGCAGCATCGACGGAAGTCCCGACTCCGCGACCGCGAGGAGTCGTTGGGCGAGCGCGAGCAGCGGTGGCTCCTCACGACCGAGCGCCGCCAGACGTGAGATGGTCATCGTTTGGGCACACCAACCCCCCTGTGGGTCCTCAATGTGGACAGGCTTGACCGCCGTGGCGCGGAAGGCCGCGCGAGGTGGACGTCAGACGTCGGAGCGGTTGTCGCTCCTGGCTCCAGGCACAGGTGTCCCCACCCGGCAACCCCCCCTGGGCACAACCGGTTTGCGTGCTCACTGTGCTAGGTCTGCACAGTTCGCACACATGTTATGCATGCGGATGTTCGAGGATTGGCGTTTTGCGAGAAATCAGGAACTCATACGCGCTCAACGAGTTCGCCGTCCTTCTCGTCGTACAGCTCGCCCGTCTCGGGGCACTCCCAGGTGCCCAACTCGCCTTCGCGCTCGACCAGT
>NZ_JBHYKH010000082.1:0-9976 GCF_042741275.1 Streptomyces sp. NPDC058964 | reverse complement strand
TGGGTCTGACTACTCGTCTTACTGCGCGCCCTTCTCGGGGCACCCCCTTGGCCAAAACACGCATACGCGCACTCCACGTCGAACGCCGGCCCCCCCCCCCCCGCCGCGCCGGCGCGCCGGAACCCCGGCCACGAGCGCGAAGTCCGGGACGTCCCGGGTCACCACGGCACCCGCCGCGACCAGCGCCCAACGACCCACGTGCACCGGCGCCACGCACACCGAACGGGCCCCCAGCGACGCCCCCTCGGCCACCACCACGGCCACGGCCTCCCAGTCGCCACCGCGCTTCAGCCTGCCCTGCGGGTCCACCGAACGGGGGAAGTAGTCGTTGGTCAGCACCGCCGCGGGCCCGACGAACACCCCGTCACCGAGCACCGACGGTTCGTATACGAGGGCGTAGTTCTGGAGCTTCACGTTGTCGCCGATCCGCACCCCCGGACCGACGTACGCTCCCCGGCCCACGATGCAGTCGCTGCCGAGGCGGGCGTCCTCCCGTATCTGGGCCAGATCCCAGACCGTCGTCCCGTCACCGACCGTGGCCTTCTCGTCGACCTGTGCGGTCGGCTGGATCCTGAAACTCACCGGGTTGAACCCTTCTTCTCGTCGAGCGGAGCGGGAGGCGCCGCCGCGACCCCCTCGCGGCAGACTCGGCTGGATCTGATCCCGGGCCGGCGCCGTGCCGGTCGAGGGCACATCCCGTCCGGAGGCTGCCCGGGCACCGCCAGAGGGGCGCGCTCCGTCGGCGATTCCCGCCAGGCGCGGTTATCGCGGTACCAAGTGACCGTCTCCGCAAGGCGGGTGGCGAAGTCCTGGCGGGACTCGTAGCGCAGCTTCGTACGCAGCTTGGCGCAGTCCTTCCGGGAGAACCGGTGTCGGCCGTAGTCGTTGGAACGGAGGGGCACCCGTACGTCCAGGCCGTGGGCGCGATGATGAGCGAGGGCGACCAGGTCGCTGGACGCCCTGGAGGCGGCGTACGGTGACCCGGCCGGACCGAACAGCGTGCGGACGTCATGCGAGCCGATGAAACCCGCGCCACCGCTCACCAGGATTCCGGTCGTCATGATGAGATCTGCACCTTGCTGTGGTCGCCGAGGACGAAGCGGTGGGCGGCAGGCTTGCGGGGCGCGGGAGTGACCTCGACGTTGCGGCCGATGAGGGAGGCCTCCACCCGCCGGACGCCGCTCAGCGAGGAGCCGCGCAGCACGATCGAGTACTCGATTTCGCTGTCCTCGATCCGGCAGTCTTCGGCTATCGAGGTGAAGGGGCCCACATAGGAGTCGGTGATCACGGTGTTCGCGCCGACGACCACCGGGCCCACGATCCGGCTGCCGGTCACCTTCGCCCCGGGCTCGATCCGCACCCGGCCGATGATCTCGCTCCCCTCGTCGACCGTGCCGTCGGTCCGGCCCTCGAGGGTCTCCAGTACCGAGCGGTTCACCTCGAGCATGTCGGTGACGTTTCCGGTGTCCTTCCAATATCCGGAGATAGTCGTGGAGCGCACATCACGTCCGGCGTCGATCAGCCACTGGATGGCGTGCGTGATCTCCAACTCGCCGCGCCAGGAGGGTTTGATCGAGCGCACGGCCTCATGAATCGCGGGGGTGAACAGATACACGCCCACCAGTGCCAGCTCGCTCTTGGGATGCTCGGGCTTCTCCTCCAGACCGACGACCTGGCCCGTCGCGTCCAGCTCGGCCACCCCGAACGCGGTCGGGTTCGTCACCCTGGTCAAGAGGATCTGTGCCTCGGGCCGCCGGCGGCGGAAGGCGTCCACCAGATCTGTGATGCCGCCGACGACGAAGTTGTCGCCGAGGTACATCACGAAGTCGTCCTCGCCCAGGAAATCGCGGGCGATCAGTACCGCATGGGCCAGCCCCAGAGGCGCCGCCTGCGGGATGTAGGTGACGTCGAGTCCGAACGCGGAACCGTCGCCGACCGCCTCCCGGATCTCCTCGGCGGTGTCCCCGACGATGATCCCGACTTGCGTGATACCCGCCTCTGCGATCGCCTCCAGACCGTAGAACAGCACTGGCTTGTTCGCGACAGGTACAAGTTGTTTCGCCGATGTATGAGTTATGGGGCGCAAACGGGTACCCGAGCCACCTGACAACAGGAGTGCCTTCACACAATCACCCTACTTACGGGGAAGTCGTGGACGAAGGGATTCCGCGTACGTTCTGTCCGTTCTGGAAGCCACCCCGGGCTGCATCGATCCGATTGAGACAACGACGGTCGTCCTTTCCGCCGCGGCGGCCGGTGTGTAACTCGGGTGACCGCGTGGCCGATCGGCGCTACGGTGCATCGGTGATCATCAATGAGGGGGCACGCCTGGGCGCGGAGGCCGCGCGGCGCCTGGCGCGGACGGGGCGATACGAGTTCGGGCCAGGGCTGACGGACGCGGAGTTCGCGCGCATCGAGCGGGAGTACGGGATCGAGTTCGCGGACGACCACCGCGCGTTCCTCGCGGCGGGCCTTCCGGTCAATGTTCCTCCCGAGGAGGGGCAGACCTGGCCCAAGCCGTGGCCGGATTGGCGCAACGGTGATCCGGACAGCCTGCGCGATCAGCTCGGCTGGCCGGTCGAAGGCGTCGTCCTGGACGTCGAGCACAACGGATTCTGGTACGAGGCATGGGGTGAGCGTCCGGCCGATACCGCGACGGCCCTGGCCACTGCACGGCGTCGTCTCGCTGAGGTGCCGCTGCTGGTGCCTGTGTACGCCCACCGGTACCTTCCGGCCGGCCGGGGCAGCTTCGGGCATCCGGTGCTCTCGATGTGGCAGACCGACATCATCTACTACGGGCTGGACCTGGCCGACTACATCCACCAGGAGTTCGACGAGGCACGGGGCGACGTCGGCGAGACCTGGGACCCGAGAGCAACGGTCCCGTTCTGGCGCGATCTCCTCTGAGTCCCGAAGCGGTTGCCGGCCCGGCGGGTGACGGGACGCGACCGCGGTCCGGATTGCTGCGGCACTTGGAGTCGCTCCCGTGGCCCTACCCGGACAGCAGGCAGGTCTTGATCCACGACCAGGACGACGACTGCTTCGGTCGGTGGACGATTGTTGACGGCAGGCTCGTGGAAGTACCTCTCCCGCGCACGGAGCGATTCCAACGACCGTCCCCTCCCGTCGAGGAGTTCCCGCTTGACCCGGGCTGCCCGATGCGGGCGGGTGCCGTGTCCTGCCTGAGCAGACCCCGAGTGACCACCGGGATCCTCCGGCCGCTGGTAGTGCGGCGATTGCCGGCGTGGGCGATGCCCGCCGCTGTCCGTGGTGTTGTCAGCCGTGGGTCGTGGCGGGGTGGTTGGGGTTGAAGGTCCGGCGGTAGGCGGCGGGCGGGATCCCGAAGGCGGTTCTCATGTGGGCGCGCAGGGAGTTTGCGGAGCCGAAGCCGGCCCGGTGCGCGAGCAGGTCGATGGGCAGGTCGGTGGTCTCGAGGAGCTGCTTGGCGAGTTCGAGGCGCTGAGCGGTGAGCCACTGCACCGGGGTCATGCCGGTCTCGTCGCGGAAACGGCGGGTGAAGGTGCGCAGGCTCATCCGGGCGTGTTCGGCGAGCTGCGTGAGGGCGAGCGGTTCGCCGAGGTGTTCGAGGGCCCATGCGCGGGTGGCGGTGGTCGTGGCCACGGTGGGTTCGGGGACGGGGCGGTCGATGTACTGAGCCTGTCCGCCGTCACGCCACGGGGGCACGACGCACATGCGGGCGGCGCGGTTGGCGGCGGCGGCGCCATGGTCGCGGCGGATGATGTGCAGGCACAGGTCGACTCCGGCGGCGACTCCGGCGGAGGTGAGGACGTCGCCGTCGTCGACGAAGAGGACGTCCTCGTCGACCTTGACGTTGGGGTAGGCGCTGCGGAACTCCGGGGCGAGGTTCCAGTGGGTGGTGGCCGGTCTGCCGTCGAGCAGTCCAGCCGCGGCGAGTACGTAGGAGCCGGTGCAGATGGACACCAGACGGGTGCCGGGCCGGATGCCTGCGATGGCGGCGGTGACCTCGGCGGGCAGGGGGCCGCCACGACCGAGTTCGGGCATGGCGTGGGTGGGCGGGAGGATCACGGTGTCCGCGGTGGCCAGGGCCTCGGGGCCGGCGGCGGGCTGGACGGTGAATCCGGCGTCGCTGGGTACGGGGGAGCCGTCGGCGGTACAGACGATGACGTCGTAGAGCGGGTGGCCGTGGGCATCCTGGGCGCTGCCGAAGACGCGGGAGGGGATGCCGAGCTCGAAGGGCGGCACGCCGGGCAGGGCGAGGACTGCGACCCGGTGTGGCCGGGGAGCCTCCTGCCTCCGGTTCCGCTCGTCGCTCGTGGTCGCCGGCTGCGTTTCGCTCATGGCCAGATCCTGTCACACAGTGGCCGGACGGCCAACACCATGAAGGGCCGGAGTGCCGGATCGTGGACCGCGTCGTCGCCGGGGACCGCCCGGCAGCGAGCCGATCGAGACGGAAAGAGCGAGGCGGACAGCATGCGTGCGGTGGTCGTGGAGCAGTGGGGCGGACCCGAGAACCTGGTGGCGCGGGAGGTTGAGCGGCCGGAGCCGGGTCTGAACGAGGTCCTGGTGCGAGTGCACGCGGCCGGAGTGAACCCGGTGGACTGGAAGACCCGGGCCGGCGGGGCGCTGATCGAGTGGGGCGAACTGCCGGCGGTCGGCTGGGACGTGTCCGGCACGGTCGAGGCCGTCGGTCCCGGCGTGGGGGTCTTCCGCCCCGGTGACGAGGTCTTCGGGATGCCGCTGTTCCCGCGGCAGGCGGGCGGGTACGCCGAGTACGTGGTGGCCCCGGCCCGGCACCTGGCCTTGAAGCCGGCCGGCCTTTCGCACGAGGAGGCGGCGGCGCTTCCGCTGGCCGCGCTGACCGCCTGGCAGGCCCTGGTGGACACGGCGGACGTGCGACCCGGCGAGCGGGTGCTGGTGCACGCGGCGGCCGGCGGGGTCGGCCACCTCGCCGTGCAGATCGCCAAGGCCCGCGGGGCGTACGTGATCGGCACGGCCAGTGCGGGCAAGCACGACCTGGTACGGCAGCTGGGTGCGGACGAAGTGGTCGACTACCGCGCGACGCGGTTCGAGGACGCCGTGTCCGACATCGATGTGGTGCTGGACGGGCTCGGTGGTGAGACGGCCGAGCGCTCCCTGAAGGTGCTGCGGGCCGGTGGCCGACTGGTCACCCTGCCCGGCCCGGACGACGTTCCCGCAGCACCGGACGAGGTGCGGGCCGTGTGGATGCTGGTCGAGCCCGACCACCTGGGCCTGCGCGAGATCGCCGCACTGGTGGAGCGGGGTGCGCTGAAGCCGGTCGTCGAGACGGTCCTGCCGCTGGAGGAGGCCGCGAAGGCGCACGAGATCGGCGAACGGGGCCGCACCACCGGCAAGATCGTTCTGACCGTCGCCTGATCCGCGGCCGCCGGGCGGCAGTGCGGAGCACACGCCTGCGCGAGCAGGAGCGGGACAAACCCCCGACCAGGCTTCCTGGTCGGGGGCTGTCCGTTTCCCGGCGCCGTGTGCCTGTGACCGGTGCGGTCCGGTCGCCGACGCTGTTGAAGGCCGGACGAGAGCGGCCGGGGCGGGTCTGTGGGTTTCGTCGGAGGCGCTTGTTCGGCCGTCGGCCGGCACCCTGCTGGTCGTTCGAACGATCACGCCTCACGGGTCCCGCCGGTCTCTTCGGAAATCTCCTGCCAGAGCCTTGTCCCCCCACCCCTGGATATCGATACTCGTCGTAACGATTCTTGGTGTGGGCGCCGAGGGTCGCGCGAGCACTCCTGCCCTCTTTCAACGGTTCCTCGACAAGCAGCGGATGCACTGCGGCTGCTGCGTGCCGGCTTCACGAGCCGTTTCCGTCCGGACGGGCGACCGCGGCTTCCGTCCGGTTGTCGAACCTGAGCCGGGCTCCAAGTTACAGACGACAACCGAACAGACTCCTCATGTGAAGGGGCACCCGTATGTCCTTCTCGCACTACCCCGTCAACCCGTCCGTGGTGTTCCCCTCGGAGGACCACTTGGCGGCTGACGGTCCGGAACTCGGCGAGCTCCGCCGCCTGGCCGCACGGTCGCGGCGGCGCTTCGTGATCGCCAACGGAGCCGTATTCGTCCTCGCCCTGCTTGTCGACTGCTCGTCAGGCGGACTTCCGGCGCGGCAGATCGCGGGCAGGCTCACTCTCGGCATGGGCCTCGGCCTTCTGCAGGCAGTGCTGCTGCTGGTGACCGCCTGGCGGCACGACCGGCTCTCCACCCAGCGCTACGACGTACGCGCGAAGATCCTGCGGGCCCGCGCAGACGCAGCACGAGGGCAAGGCGGCCTCCACGCGCGGGGCCACAGTCGGCCGGTCGACCCGACGGCATGGACGGGGATGACGTGGTGATGAGCGAGGTCGCGCTTCTCGAGGGGCCCGGCGCCAGCTTCCTCGGCCCCGGCGCGCAAACGGCCGTTCTGGTCTCGTTCCTGGCGTTCGCCGGACTTTCGCTGCTGCTGTGCGTGCTGGCCGCACCCGAGCGGGACGAGGTCGCCGACTTCTACGCCGCCAATCAATCACTGACGCCGTTTCAGGCCGCCATCGCCCTGGTGGGTGGCTACATGTCGGCGGCAACTCTGCTGAGCACCACCGGACTCGTAGCCGTTGTCGGCTATGACGGCCTGGCCCTCGTGCTGAGCACCAGCCTGGCCCTCGGTGTGCTGTTGATACTCGCCGGGCCGCTGCGCAACGCCGGTCGCTTCACCATCGGTGACATCCTCGCGCTGCGGATGCCGGGGGCGGCGCCGCGGATCGCGGCCGCGGTGGCCACCCTCGCCGTCTCGCTGCCCTTCCTGGTGGTGCAGTTGTCGGGTGTGGGGAGCGCAACCGCCCTGCTCATCGGCTTGGAAAACCCTGGCGCGCAGAAGGCCTGCATCGTCTTCGTCGGCACGCTGATGATCTGCTACCCCGTGCTGGGCGGCATGCGCGGCACCACCGTCGTGCAGATCCTCAAGGTCGTCATCGTCTTCGGCGCGGTGGCCGCGGTCGCCGTCCTCGTACTGAACCGCTTCCACTGGAACGTGAACACACTGCTCGCGGCCGCCGCGCGCGGCAGCGGGCGCCCGGACGTGTATCTGCACTCGGGGCTTCAGCTGGGCCAAGACCTCGCCGGGCGGCTCGACTTCTTCGGCACCCAGCTGACCGTCGTACTGGGCCTTGCCGTGATGCCGCACATGATCACGCAGATCAACTCCGTTGCCGACGGCGCGGCCGCCCGCCGTGCCTCCCGGTACGCCCTCACTGCGATCAGCGTCTTCTGCCTGCTCGTAGTGATCGCCGGGCTGGGCGCGGCCGCTCTGGTCGGCGACCGCACCATCACCGCGGTCGACCCGAAGGGCCAGATGTCACTGCTGCTGCTGGCCGGCGGGCTGGAAGGGGGCACCGCGAACGCTGCGGGGAGCGCTCTGTTCACCGCTGTGGCGTGCGCGGTGTTCGTCGCCGTCCTCGGGGTGGTCGCCGGTGCCGCGCTCTCTGCGGCCGCTGCGCTGGCCCACGACGTGCACGCGCACGCGGTACGCCGCGGCCGGCTCACGGAAGCGCGTGAGATCCGGTCGGCTCGCTGGTCCGGGGTGGGCATCGGCGTCCTCGGCATCGTCCTCGCCACCCTCTCGCAGGGCTACAACGTGAACTTCCTTTCCTCCCTCGCACTCGCCGTAGCGGCCTCCTCGGTGCTGCCCGCCGTCGTCTACACCCTCTTCTGGCGGCGGTACAACCGCACCGGTCTGTTGTGGACCGTCTACGGCGGCCTCGCGACCTCCATCGGACTGAATGTGTTCTCGCCAACGGTCTCCGGCACGCCCTTCGCGCTCTTCCCGCACAACGACTTCCACTGGTATCCGATGCAAACTCCTGGTGTGGTGTCGATACCGACGGCTTTCCTTCTCGGCTGGGCGGGCAGCGTCAGTGCACGCGGGCGCAGGGCCGACGACGGGCAGGGCGAACCCGGCTACGCGGAAGCGGAGTTCCGGATCCTCACTGGCGCCGGGGGCGACTGAACGGCGGTCCAGGCGGAGGAACGGCCTCCGGACTTCGAGCGATCGCGCAGGGGCGTTCCGTCTGGGCGACGGGCGGAACGGTCCGCACGCAGCCCGCAACCACGGGCCCCCGGTTCGCAGGTTCCCCGGTGACCGGCCGCTCGGACGACCAGATCCACCAGGTCCTCCACGAAGCGCGCGTAGGCAGTTCACGTTCCGCCAGCAGGCGGCACACCAGTGGCGCCGCCACCAATGTGGCGGCCGACCGGATGTCGACGTCGGGCCACACCTCGCCGCGGATGCGGGCATGCCGTCACCGTGACCGGCCCGTGCGCTTCGGTGGGCGGTGATGGGAAGACCCGGCGGACGCCAGGCCCCGCACGGGGCCCGGCGCGGGGTGATGGGACGTCAGCCGAGTCGCGCAGAAAGCGTGTTGATGTCGATGACAGCGCGTTGGAGGTCCCCTTGTGGCCGGTGACCCAGGTTGTCGATCGTCACGATGTTCATGTTGCGGGCCAGTTCGGGTGCCCGCCAGTCTGTCCGGAGCTTGGTGACCAGCTGGGGGTTCAGTCCGTTTGCCAGGTACATCAGGTAGTTGTCCCTCACGGAGGCCGGGAAGAAGGGGGAGAGCAACCGGATCAGGAACAGCTGAGGTATCTGCAGGTCCGGCTGGACGATGCTGGACAGCACGAAGAACCGGCCGGCGTCCGCTCCGGGGTCGCGGGCGAGAGCCGCCCGGTTGAGGGACAGCGTCTGGTCGTAGATCTGCTGCGGCGGACTGCCGTTGAAGAAGGACTTCAGGATCTCCCACCAGGAGGGGTCTCCTGCCGGGTAGCTCCCGCGGTCGGAGATGCTGTCCGCGTGCCAGGCCCACGGCTGGTCGACGCCCGCCGACGAGTCGATGAGTACGACGTTCTTCCCGGCCTTTGTGAAGTCGCCGTACGGGGAGGTGGGGGACAGCTCGGTCCGTGTCGCGACGCGTGCGCCGAACAGATCCCGCAGCCTGGTCAGCGGCTCGCTGAGGTCGGTGCCTGCCGGAGCGGCGGCCGACACGTCGATGAGGACGACTTCCGAGGGATGCGCGTCGATCCAGCGTTTGACAGAGGAGGCCTCACCCGAGCCGTCGTCGAAGAAGGGTCCACCCATCGGGGCGCCGTGGAACGTCCGCCACTGCCCGTCCTGGAGGCACAGCCGTAGGTCGAGATAGCGAGCCCCCTCGTCGAGTTGGCCGGTGAGGCTGCTGCTCTGGGCACGTGAGATGCTGGCGGCCAGCCGGGGATCGAGCGAGGCCACGTTGTAGGACCAGCCGCTGGTGCACAGGACGGGGTCGGCGGGGATGTTCCAGCTCCCGGAGTCGTGACTGCCGGGCATCGCGATCCGGTTCAGCGGCCGGTCGTCGAGGTAGGTGTGCATGTCGCCCATCCATCGCGACAGGTCCACCGTCGCGGCCGCGGTCCGGTCGCCAGGCGCGGCCGGAGCCGCCTGCACCGGTCGGCCGCCGATCACGACTGCCGCGATGGCCAGAACCAGGGCGGCCAGACCGGCCGCCGGACGCCGTAAGTGCGTGCCGTCCGTTCCATGTCTCATGGTCGTACGCCCTCCTTGGGGGAAGAGGCCGAGATCGGCCCCTGAGGGTAGAGGGCTGCGGCCGCGATTCCCAGAGAATCTCCCGTGGATGTGGAGGGCGACGTCCCCTGGCCCCTGCCCTGCCGTACCCGCTGGCCGCTTTGAACGGGAGCGTCGCGCAGACGAAAGTCCTCCCTGCGGCGAGTCCGCCGAGACGCACGAGTTCGCGGAGCCGCCGCCGAAGACGAAGGCAGCGGCGCAGAAGCAGCCTGCCAGGAAGTCCGCGGCGAAGAAGCAGGCCGTGAGGTCTTTCCATCATCGGTCTGAGCTGGCCAAATGCAGGGTGAGGACGGCCTGGACGAGGCAGGTGATCCGGGTGGTCGAGCACCGGAGCTTGCGAAGGAGCCGCCAGGACTTGAGGGTGGCCATGGCCTGCTCGACGAG
>NZ_JBHYKH010000081.1:0-24011 GCF_042741275.1 Streptomyces sp. NPDC058964 | reverse complement strand
CGACTTCTGTGGAGCTAAGGAGAATTGAACTCCTGACCTCCTGCATGCCATGCAGGCGCTCTACCAACTGAGCTATAGCCCCTCGCACCGTGCGGCTGAGCCGCGTTTTCGGTGTGTCCTCCGGGTTTCCCCGGCGGCGACGCCAACATTACACGGTCGAAGGGGTGCAGCACCAAATCGTTTCCGTTCTGTACGGATTCGGACGCTAGTGTCGGGCTTTGTGACCGTGATCGCGTTCTCCGGAGCCCGCCGTCGTGTACCGGTCGCCCTGGGGGCGTGCCTGCTCTCCTTCACGGCGTTCTGGATCGCCCAGCGGGCCGCGCACGTGTCGATGGTCGACCTGATGGTGTACCGCGCCGAGGGGGCGACCGTCCGCGCGGGAGGCGACCTGTACGCGCTGCGGACGACCGCGGCGCACCTGCCCGCGACCTACCCGCCGTTCGCGGCCCTGGTGTTCACCCCGCTGACGCTCCTGGCCACCCCGGACCTGCGCGCGTCGGCGACGGCGGCGAACCTGGCGCTGCTGCTGGCGTTCGTGTGGTTGTCGCTGAAACTCGTGGGGCACGCGCGCGGGGCGAGCGCCTGGTGGGTGACGGCGGCCGCCGTGTGGTGCGAGCCGGTGTGGACGACACTGCGCTACGGACAGGTCAACCTGCTCCTCGCCGTCCTGGTGCTGTGGGATCTGTCACGCCGCCCGCGCGACGGCCGGATGCGCTGGGCCGGAGTGGGTCTGGGGCTCGCCACGGCGGTCAAGCTGACGCCCGCCCTGTTCGCCGTGTTCCTGCTCGCCACCGGGGCCGTGGCGCACCTCAGGGGCGGCGACGGACGGCCGTGGCTGCGGCACGCGCGCGGGGCGGCCGCCGCCTTCACCGTGGTGACGCTGCTCACGGCGGCCGTCCTGCCGCGCGACTCGTGGCGCTTCTGGACCGGCCTGGTGTTCCGCACGAGCCGCGTGGGGCATGCCGAGGAGACCGCCAATCAGGCCCTGCGCGGCGTTCTGGCGCGCCTGCTGCACTCCCCCGACCCGGGAGCCCTCTGGGCAGCCCTCGCGACCCTGGTGGCCGCCGGAGGGCTGTCGGTGGCGGTCGCGGCGGAGCTGCGCGGCCACCGGGCGTGGGCGGTGACCGTCTGCGCGGTGACGGCCCTGCTGATCAGCCCGGTGTCCTGGTCGCACCACTGGGTGTGGTGTGTGCCACTCGTCTTGCTGCTGTGGACGCGAGGGCACCGCACGGCCGCCCTGGGCACGTTGCTGGTCTTCTGCTCGTACGCCCTGTGGTGGGTGCCGCACGGCCCGGGGCGGCCCGAACTGCACCAGGGTGGCGTCCAGTTGACGCTTTCCGCCCTCTACGGAGGGGCCGGTCTGGCCTTCCTGGCGCTGGCCGGACATCGTTGCCGAGGCCCGGCCGCAGTCAGGCCGTGACGAACGAGTAGAACCGCTTGAGCGTGCAGTGCTCCTCGAGGAGCCGGCCGTAGATCGGCTCGCCCTCCAGCTCGCGGTACGTCTCGATCGGGTCGCCTTTTATGATCAGCGCCCGCGCGCATTCCTCGCACCAGTACTGGTAATCGGGGTTGAGCGGCTCCATGTCGCGGACGATGGGTGTGCCGCTCCCGCACCAGTCGCACTTTCGCCTGTGTGCACCCATCGATCAGCTCCAGCTGTGGCCGCAGGCCGTGCACACGTAGGAGATCCCGCCGTTGTCGCCGAGGACCTGAGCCACATGGGCTGAACCGCAGGAAGGGCAGCTGAGACGGGTGGCCGTGCTCCGTATCAACGCCGCATCGAGGAGGTGGCCGACCTCCTCGAGGATGCTCGCAGGCATCGCTACTCCCTCCCGTCGGGCCGCGCCCCCTTCCGGCCGTTTGATTCTGCCACGGCCGGACCAATACGGTCAGCGACGCCTCAGTACCAGTCCGGACACGGCCCCCACTGCGGCCGTCCCGGCCAGCGCCCACATGCACGCCCAAAGCGCCTCCGCAGAGGTATACGCCGCTGGAGCCGCAAGTGACTCAAGGCGGTTCAGGAAGAGTGTGCCGAAGGCCGCCACGCCGATCAGCTGACCGAGCTGGGTGACCGTCGCCAGCAGGCCCCCGGCGTCCGCCGCGTCCTCCGGCCGCACCGTGGCCAGCGCCCCGGTGAGCGTCGGGCTGAAGGCGAGCGCGAGCCCGACGCCCACACCCGCGAACGCGACGTACAGCCCCGTTCCGCCGTCGCCACCGCCCCGGAACGCGAGACCGACACCGGCCGCCGAGACGGCGGTGAGCGCGAAGCCGCCCGGGGTCAGCGCCCGCCGCCAGGAGGCGGGCCAGTTCCGCCAGGTCAGCCCGACGACACCGAAGACGACCGCGGTCGGGGCGAAGGAGAGACCGGCGCGCAGCGCGCTGTAGCCGAGGCCGCCCTGGACGTGCAGGGTGAGCGCGAACAGGAAGCCGGCGTTGACCGCCATGACGGCCAGGATCCGGAACACGGCGAGACCCATTCCCGGGTGTCGCAGCACCCGGGGCGCGATCAGCGGAGCGCCGCCGCGCCGGGCCAGCCGGGACTCGTAGCCGCAGAACAGGGCGAAGAGGGCCACGGCGGCGGCCAGCGACAGCCAGGCCCACAGCGGCCAGTCCTCCTCCTGCCCGAGCACCAGCGGCACCGTGAGCAGGGACACGGACGCGCCGAGCAGCACCAGCCCCGGAAGGTCGAGGCCCCGCGCCGCCTCGGGCCCGGCACCCCGGCCCATCGGGAGGACGCGCCTGCCGAGCACGAGCAGTACGGCACCCACCGGCACGTTCACGAGGAACACCGGCCGCCAGCCGGTGCCGAGGAGGTCGGCGCTGACCAGCAGGCCGCCGACGGTCTGCCCGGCCGCGGCGCCCACGGCGAGGACCGCCGAGTACGCGCCGAGCGCCCGGGCTCGCGCCTCACCGGTGAAGGTGCGCTGGATCAGGCCGAGCACCTGCGGGATCATCACCGCCGAACCGGCGCCCTGCACCAGCCGGAACACGATCAGCTCGGTGGAGCCGTCGGCCAGGCCGCAGGCGAGCGAGGCGGCCGTGAAGAGGGCGAGGCCGGCGAGGTGGACGCGGCCGTGGCCGAGCCGGTCGCCGAGCCGTGCGCCGGTGATCAGCAGTACGGAGTAGGTGATGGCGTATCCGGCGACCACCAGCTGCAAGTCCGCGCCCGACGCGTGGAGTTCGGAACCGATGGTGGGGGCCGCCACGTTCACGATGAAGACGTCGAGGACGGCCATGAACTGGGCGGCGAGCACGACCGCGAGCAGCAGCCGGGACCGGTTGTCAGTGCCGGGTGTTTCACTGATCGCAGGGCTCGGAGCGGGCGCGGGACCCGGTCCCGCACTGGATGTCGTCGTCATGGGGTCGACCCTGACGACGCGCCGGTACGGGTGCCGAGAGCCCGTCGATGCTGGTACTGACAGCACCTGGCAGGGGACGGGCCGGGCGCCGACGATGAAAGACGTGACGACGGGGGACGTGACGATGAGGACGACGCAGCGCCGCCGGCCGGAGCTGGCCGCCTTCCTGCGCAGCAGGCGCGCCCGGGTGACACCGGCCGACGTCGGCATGCCGCCGGGGCTGCGCAGGCGCACACCGGGACTGCGCCGGGAGGAGGTCGCCCAGCTCTCGGGCGTGGGTGTGACCTGGTACACATGGCTGGAACAGGGGCGGCCGATCAACGCGTCCGCGCAGGTCCTGGACGCCGTCGCGCGCACGCTGCGGCTGGACCCACCGGAGCGGGAACATCTGTACCGGCTTGCCGAGGTGCCCTTCGCCGCGGCGCCCGAGGGGCTGACCCGGACGGTCGGCCCGGAGGTGCAGGGCATCATCGACGCCCTGGACCCGCTCGCGGCGGTGGTCTACAACTCGCGGTACGACATCCTCGCCACCAACGGGACGTACCGCGACCTGTTCCTGGTGCCGTCCACGCTCGAGACCGGCGTGCCCAACGTGCTGTGGGTGCTGTTCACGGTGGCCGAGGAGACCTCCCCGGTGGTGCACCGGGAGCGCGAACTGCCTGTGATGGTGGCCACGCTGCGCTCCTCGTACGGCAGACATGTCGGCGAGCCGGCCTGGGAGAACTACATACGCGGGCTGTCGTCGGCCAGTCCGTACTTCGCCGAGCTGTGGGCGAGGGGGGCGGTGACGCCGCCGGGGCCACGGGTGAAGACGTTCCGTCATGAGGCGGTGGGTGAACTGCGGATGACCTCGCAGTCGCTGTCGGTGGACGGGATGCCGGAGTGCCGGATCGTGGTCTACACGCCGGAGGACGAAGAGGCGCGCCGGAGGCTCGCGTTGCTGAAGGAGCGCAGACAGCGGCTGTGGCCGCCGACGGACCGAGGAGCCGCCGAGATCATCCGCCGCTGGAACGCAGAGAATCCCGCCCCCTGAAAGGGACGGGATTCTCATCACCGATCTTTGACAACTCAAGAGAGTGTCGATCCGTGGAGCTAAGGAGAATTGAACTCCTGACCTCCTGCATGCCATGCAGGCGCTCTACCAACTGAGCTATAGCCCCTTGTGCCTCGCGACGGAGTCGCACGGTGTTTCGCCCCGCTCGGCGGGGCGAACAAGAAGAACTTTAGCCTGCGACCTGCCAGAAAGTGAAATCCGGGGTCCTGGTCCCTGGGAACGCTCAGTCGTCGTCGCCGAGGACGGGCTCCGGGAGCGTGCCGGCGTTGTGCTCGAGGAGGCGCCAGCCGCGCACGCCTTCGCCGAGGACGGACCAGCAGCAGTTGGAGAGGCCGCCGAGGCTCTCCCAGTCGCGGGCCTGCAGACCGAGGAGGCGCCCGATGGTGGTGCGGATGGTGCCGCCGTGGCTGACCACCACGAGCGTGCCGTCCTCGGGCAGCTTCTCGGCGTGCCGCAGCACGACCGGGGCGGCGCGGTCGGCGACCTCGGTCTCCAGTTCGCCGCCGCCGCGGCGCACCGGCTCACCGCGCTTCCACGCGCCGTACTCCTCGCCGTACCGGGCGATGATCTCCTCGTGGGTCAGCCCCTGCCAGACGCCCGCGTAGGTCTCACGGAGGGCTTCGTCACGGGTGACGTGGAGGCCGGTGAGGTGGGCAAGCTCGGCGGCGGTGTTCGCGGCCCGCTGCAGGTCCGAGGCGACGATCGCGTCGGGCTTCAGGGAGGCGAGCAGCCGCGCCGCGCGCCGGGCCTGCCCCACGCCGGTCTCGGTGAGCTCGACGTCCGTGGAGCCCTGGAACCGGCGCTCCACGTTCCAGGCGGTCTGGCCGTGCCGCCACAGGATGATGCGGCGGCCCCGGTCCTTCCTGTCGGTCACCTCACCCGTGGGACTCATCACCACTCCCCGTCCGGTCCGGCCGCGTCCTCGGCGGCCTGCAGCTTGGCGTGCTCCTCGGCCTTGCCGCGGGTGGCCTTGGCATCGGCGGGCAGCTCGATCTCGGGGCAGTCCTTCCACAGCCGCTCGAGGGCGTAGAAGACGCGCTCCTCGCTGTGCTGGACGTGCACGACGATGTCGACGTAGTCGAGCAGGACCCAGCGGGCCTCGCGGTCGCCCTCGCGGCGCACCGGCTTGGCGCCGAGCTCCTTCAGGAGCCGCTCCTCGATCTCGTCGACGATCGACTTGACCTGGCGGTCGTTGGGCGCGGACGCCAGCAGGAAGGCATCCGTGATCGACAGGACGTCGCTGACGTCGTAGGCGATGACGTCGTGGGCGAGCTTGTCGGCGGCCGCCTGGGCGGCGGTGTTGATGAGCTCGAGGGAACGGTCGGTGGCGGTCACTGCGTGGCTTTCCGTCGGCGGTCGTTTGACCTCAAGGGTCTCACGGACCGCCGAGGGCACCCCACGTGATTATCGGATCACGTGTGGGGCCCCGGCCGCGCTCAGGAGGAGGACGGTTCGTAGTTCTGGCCCAGGACCACCGAGACGTCGGCGTTGGAGGACACACTGCCCTTGGTCACGGAGGACGCGGGCAGGCCCAGGGTCTTGGCGACCTCGGTGGCGTTCTCCTTGTCCTTGGCGTCGGAGTAGACCACCTTGGACGTCGCCCGGGTGGTGGACGCGGCGCCGCCCTCCAGGAAGGTGAAGCCGCCGTTGAGGAGCACCACGCGGGCCTTCTCGGTGTTGTCCTTGACGCCGGTGGCGTTCTGGACGGAGACACGGACGGCGGAGCCCGCGTCGGGGCTCTTGGCGGTGCCGCCGAGTATGTCCTTGACCACGCTGGAGCTGGTCTGGGCGCTCAGTGTGCCGTCGGTCTGGACGGGCAGCAGTGCGGTCCTGTAGTCGCCGCCCTTGGCGAGGTCGGCGAGCTTGGCGAGGAAGGTGCCCAGGTCCTTGTCGGTCAGGGAGGGGTCGAGGATCTGCGCCAGGGTCTGCACGGTGATCGTGGCGGCGGAGGCGTCGGAGGACATCTTGCGCAGCACCCCCTGCATGACCTGGCCGAACCGCTCCAGCTGGGCGTTCTGGGCCTCGCCGGCGGCGCGGTAGGTGGCGTAGGCGACGGCCATCTTGCCGCTGAGGGTCTGGTCCTTGCCCTTGTGGACCAGAGGGGCGGTGCCCTTCTTCTTCGCGGTCGGGTCCGGGACGTTCGCGTTGGTGTCGAGGTCGATGTTGCCGACCAGTTCGACGAGGTTCTGCAGGTAGGGGGTGTCCAGGCGCCAGGTGCCCTCGATGTTGGTGCCGAGGACGGTGTCGAGCTGGTCGCGGGTCCCCGAGGAGCCGTCGTCGTCGACCGACTTGGCGAGGGTCGTGGTGGTGCCGTCGTCGTCGCTGAGGGCGAGGGAGTTGGGCAGCAGGACGGTGGTGCCCTGCTTGGTGGTGGTGTTGTCGACGAGCAGCGCCGTGGAGGTGCCGCCCTTCGCGGTGTTGTGCAGATGGACGACGATCACGTCGCGGTTCTGGGCGGCCGCGGACGTCGTGGCACCGGACTTGGACCCGGAGGAGGACAGGCCGGGCAGCTTCCCGGCGTACCAGAGGTAGCCGACGCCGCCGACGGCGACCAGCGCGAGGACCACGACGAGGGCGACGAGCCGGCTGCGGGCGCGGCGGCGGGCCTCCTCCCGGCGCTCGGTGCGGTTCTCCGTGAAGTTCAGCCAGTCGATGACGTCCTCGGAGTCCCCGTCGGGCTCCTCGGCGAAGGCGAACTGCTCGGTCCGGTAGTCCCGTTCACGCGCGGCCGGGGCGTCCGGTTCCTGCTCCTCGGCGGGGCCGGGCTGCTGCGGGATGTAGGCGGTCGGTCCGGCGACCCGGGGCTGCTGACCGCTCGCCACCGTCTGCCCGTAGGGGTCGTACGCCGGGGCCTGGCCTCCGCTGGTGGGGGCCCCGCTGCCGTAGGGGCGGCCGTAGGAGTCGTACGCGGCCGTCGGCTGCTGCCCGGTGTCGTAACCGTCGTACGAGGACACGGTCTGCTGCTGCCCGGTGGCGTACGGGTCGTACCCGTAGCCCTGCTGCGGGTACTGGTCGTACGCCTGCTGCGGTGCCTGCTGTGCCGGGATCTGGCGGTACACGGGCTGCCCGTACTCGTCGTAGCCGACGAGCTCGTACTGGTCGCCGCCGTACCCCGCGTCGTATCGGTCGTTCACCGGTGCCCCTCTCGGCTCACTCGCCGCGGTACAGCTCGCGCTTGTCGATGTAGCGCACGACTCCGTCCGGCACCATGTACCAGATGGGGTCGCCCTTGGCGACTCTCGCACGGCAGTCTGTGGAAGAGATGGCCAGCGCGGGAACCTCGACGAGCGAGACGCCGCCCTCCGGAAGTCCCGCGTCGGTCAGGTGGTGGCCGGGGCGGGTGACCCCGATGAAGTGCGCCAGGGAGAACAGCTCCTCGGTGTCGCGCCAGGTCAGGAGCTGGGCGAGGGCGTCGGCGCCGGTGATGAAGAAGAGGTCGGTGTCGGGGTTGAGCGCGCGCAGATCGCGCAGGGTGTCCACGGTGTAGGTGGGACCGCCGCGGTCGATGTCGATGCGGCTCACCGAGAACTGCGGGTTCTCGGCCGTCGCGATGACCGTCATCAGATAGCGGTCCTCGGCCGGGGAGACGTTGCGGTGGGTCTTCTGCCAGGGCTGGCCGGTAGGGACGAACACCACCTCGTCCAGGTGGAACTGCGCGGCGACCTCGCTGGCCGCCACGAGGTGCCCGTGGTGGATCGGGTCGAAGGTTCCGCCCATGACGCCGAGACGACGCTTGCCCGTACCGATGCCCGTGCCGACGGGGCCGTTGCCCGGCCCGCGCTCGTGGGCCTTCACCGTGTCGCTCGCCGTGTCATTCGCCGGACCGGTAGGCATGTCCTGCTCTCCCATGCGTGCAGACCCTACCGGCCCGGCCTATGGGCCCGGCCCGTCAGACCCCCGGGGAGGCCCCGGGGAGGGGCTCCCGGACTCAGCGGTCGCGGTTGAAGCGGGTGGTGATCCACAGCAGGAGCAGCAGGATGATGAACGCGCCACCACCGGTGACAAGGGGGTTGAGGCTGTTGTGGTTGCCTCCGCCCTCGCCCTCGGCGGCGAGAGTGACCAACTGGGCAGCGGTGCTGTGGAAGCTCATCTTCGGCAGGACCTATCCGGTGTGGGCGGGATAAAGATGTCGGCCCATCGTAAGCGGGCGGTCCCGCGCCCATCGCGCCGACTCCGCCGTTGGGGACGAGCGGGGAACGATCCCGGTGGCTCAGTCGTCCTTCCGTTTGTACCCGCGCAACAGGAACCAGCCGGTCAGGGCACAGCCGACGAACATCACGATCAGTACGACCCGGAGCAGATTCCCCGCCCCGTGCTGCTGGGCGGCGCTCGCGGCCTCGGTCAGCCAGGTGGCTGCGGGGTGGTGCTCCATGACGTGGACTCCTTCGGCTGTACTGCCCGTCCACGGTAACTCCGCCTAGGCTGGGCCCTGCCTCGGGGGCAGATCGAGCACACAGACGCATGGGGGAAGACATGTCCGACAGCGGGCACGAGAACGGCAACAACCACGTGCCGAGCAGGCAGCGCAGGCGCTTCCCGGGGATCTCCTCGCGTGCGTACGAGCACCCGGCGGACCGCTCCGCGCTGGTGGCGCTGCGCAAGCTGAGCGGCTTCGACACGGTCTTCAAGGCGCTCAGCGGGCTGCTGCCCGAGCGGAGCCTGCGGCTGCTGTTCCTGTCGGACTCGGTGCGCGTCTCGGACCAGCAGTTCTCGCATCTGAACGACATGCTGCGGGACGCCTGTTACATCCTGGACCTGGAGAAGGTCCCGCCGATGTACGTCACGCAGGACCCGCAGCCGAACGCGATGTGCATCGGCCTGGACGAGCCGATCATCGTCGTCACCACGGGGCTCGTCGAGTTGCTCGACGAGGAGGAGATGCGGGCGGTCGTCGGCCACGAGGTGGGTCACGCGCTGTCCGGGCACGCGGTGTACCGCACGATCCTGCTGTTCCTGACGAACCTCGCGCTCAGAATCGCCTGGATACCACTGGGCAACCTCGCGATCATGGCGATCGTGACGGCGCTGCGGGAGTGGTTCCGCAAGTCGGAGCTGTCCGCCGACCGGGCGGGCCTCCTGGTCGGTCAGGATCTGCAGGCCTCGATGCGAGGTCTGATGAAGATCGCGGGCGGCAACCACCTGCACGAGATGAACGTGGACGCGTTCCTGCAGCAGGCCGAGGAGTACGAGTCCGGGGGCGATCTGCGCGACTCCGTGCTGAAGATCCTGAATGTGCTGCCGCGCTCCCACCCGTTCACCGCGGTGCGCGCGGCCGAGCTGAAGAAGTGGGCCGAGACCCGGGACTACCAGCGGATCATGGACGGGCACTACGCGCGGCGCAGCGAGGACAAGGACACCTCGGTCAGCGACTCGTTCCGCGAGTCGGCGGCGAGCTACGCGAGCGACGTGAAGAGCTCCAAGGACCCGCTGATGAAGCTGGTCACCGACCTCGCCGGTGGCGCGGGGGGCCTGGGCGGCCGGGTACGGCGGGGCTTCGACGGCTTCACGAGCGCATCCCCGAAGGACGCGCCCCCGAAGGGCCAGGGCCCGCAGGACACACCTCCGGGCGACGAGGACTGACGGCCCGCGCCCACCGCCCCGAACCTACGCCACACATCGCCCCCGGTCCGCCCCGGAAAGCCGACGCTCGCCTGCCGGCAGGGCACACGCGTCCGGCGGTCCAGAAGTCTCCGTGGCACGCGCCCGTCCCCGGACGTCGTCGGGGCTTCAGGACGTCGGTTCGGCGCTGGTCGACAGCGTGCCGCACAGGGCCGTCGCGCTGTCCGTGGCGTAGGGGTCGGTGCCCGCGGGGCCGCCCGACCTGGCGCTCTCGCCGGCCAGGAGCGGGTGCAGGTGGTTGGCGGAATCCTCGGCGCAGGAGAGGGGGCCCGCCTGCATGTAGGAGACGACCAGCTGCGTCTGGTGCGTGCGCAGGTCGTCGCGGTCGAATCGGAAGGTCAGCTCGCGGCGGACGGTGAACAGGGACACGAGGGCCTTGTCGTCCGCGCCGGTCGGCCGGAGCGCGTACACGAAGGTGTGGTCGGCGGTGACCTCGAGGGTGGAGGAGTCGGTCTCGGCGGCCTGCAGCGAGCCCTGGACGCGGATCTTCCGGTCGGCCAGCTGGGTGCGGGAGGGGTCGAACCGGACCAGCCATCCGGTGGGCGCGTGCCGGCCGTCCGCGGTGGGGTGCTCGAAGCTCTGGTCGAACTGGTCGATCTGACCCGGGTCGACCAGGACGCGGGCGGGGCGGACCTGGCTGCTGTCGAGCACCTCGGGGTAGAGCGACGAGCGGACGATGTAGTCCTTCGCCGTGCTCAGGGCGGCCACGACGTCGCTGTCGGAGAAGTGAGCGGTGCGCCGGGAGGCGGGCAGCGGGATCCCCTCGGCGCCGACGGAGAACTGTGCGGCGGGGCTGTGCGCGTACAGGTGCTCCGCGTCGGCCGAGCCGGGCACCTTGCCCCGTGGGGAGAGCGGGATGACGGTCATCCGCAGGGGTTCGACGGGTTGCCGGGTCTGCGGTGAGCCGTACGGGTGACGTACGCCCATGTAGACCGCGGTGCCGAAGGCGATGGCGATCAGCAGGACGAGGATCAGCGCCTGCCGGGACAGCCCGCGGTGCAGGGCCGGGCGCCGGCGTACGGCGGGCGCGTGGTCGGCCATGCGCTCCTGTGCGGAGTACTCCTGGAGACGGGCAGCACGAACGAACGACTCGTCGAAGACGACGGATCGGTATTCGTCCTCACCACCCACGGGACCGCCCTCGGGTGTCCCCTCAGGTGGCTCTCCAGGCCCGCCCATACTTTCAGAGTAGGTCTCGGGAGCCTCAGGTAAACGCCCTGGTACACGACAACTTCTGACAGGTTCTCACCAGGAACGGGACAAGCGGCTCAGGGAGAGCGCGGGATCGCCGACACGGCCGGCTTGGCCGACTGGGAGTAGTCGGCGGAAACCGAGGGAGCCGCCGCACTGCCCTGTTCCAGGCCGGTCGAGGCCGGCGCCGGAACCTGGTCCCTGCTGCCCGAGGAGGCGCCGCGGTAGACCGCCGCGAAGGCCAGCGCGACCATGCCGACGCCCATCACGAGGGCGAGCAGCCAGGCGACCGGGCGGTGCCAGCGGACCTGTCTGCCATAGGCCCCGGGGCCGTAGTGGCGGTCGTCGAGGAGTTCGGCGTCGTCCAGGTCCTCGAAGTCCTGGTCGTGGCCGAAGCCGCGCCGGTCGGTGCCGTATCCGTCGCCGAAGCGCTCGCCTCTGCCGCGCGCCCGGCGAGCCTCGGCCTCGGAAGCCTCGGCTCTCGCCTGCGCGGCGGCCAGGAGGCGTTCGACAGCGGTCGGCTCGTGCACCACGGCCGCCTGTACGAAGGCCTCGTCGAAGACCACGGAGGCGAACTCGTCGTCCGACACCCCGTGGTCGTGGTCGTCGTCGGGCTCCCAGCCGTCCGGGAACGGCGTGCCCCCCACGTCCTCCGGCACGGATCCAGAGTAGACCTGGGGGGTCAATTTGGGCAGACGGTATGGAAATTCATCCGTCTGGTGAGACGCCTCTCACGCACCCTCGCAGCACGGCCTCAGCGGCGGACGTGGCCGTCGCCGGTCACGATGTACTTGGTGCTGGTGAGCTCCGGCAGGCCCATCGGCCCGCGGGCGTGCAGCTTCTGGGTGGAGATGCCGATCTCCGCGCCGAAGCCGAACTGGCCGCCGTCGGTGAAGCGGGTGGACGCGTTCACCGCCACCGTCGTGGAGTCGACCAGCTGGGTGAAGCGGCGGGCGGCCTGCTGGGAGGTCGTGACGATCGCCTCGGTGTGGCCGGAGCTCCACAGCCGGATGTGCTCGACGGCCTTGTCGAGGGAGTCGACGACGGCGGCGGCGATGTCGTAGGAGAGGTACTCGGTGTCCCAGTCCTCCGGCGTGGCCTCGACGACGGTCGCCTTGGAGTCCTTGGCGTACGCCAGGACGCGCGGGTCGGCGTGCACGGTCACCCCGGCCTCGGCGAGGGCGTCCAGGGCGCGCGGCAGGAACTCGGCGGCGATGTCCTGGTGGACCAGGAGGGTCTCGGCGGCGTTGCAGACGCTGACCCGCTGGGCCTTGGAGTTGATCAGAATGTCGACGGCCATGTCGATGTCGGCCTGGGCGTCGACGTAGACGTGACAGTTGCCGGTGCCGGTCTCGATGACCGGGACGGTGGACTCGGAGACGACGGTCTGGATCAGCGAGGCGCCACCGCGCGGGATCAGCACGTCGACCAGGCCGCGGGCGCGCATCAGCTCGCGCACGCTCTCGCGGCTCTCGCCGGGCACCAGCTGCACGGCGTCGGCGGGCAGCCCGGCGCCGCCCACGGCGTCGCGGATCACCCGGACGAGGGCGGTGTTCGACTCGTAGGCGGAGGCCGAGCCACGCAGCAGGGCGGCGTTGCCGGACTTCAGGCAGAGGGCGGCGGCGTCGACGGTGACGTTGGGGCGGGCCTCGTAGATGATGCCGACGACGCCGAGCGGTACGCGCACCTGGCGCAGGTCGATGCCGTTGGGCAGGGTGGAGCCGCGGACGACCTCGCCGACCGGGTCGGGCAGCTTGGCAACGTCCCGCACGTCGGAGGCGATGGCGCGGACCCGCTCGGGCGTGAGGGTGAGCCGGTCGACGATGGCCTCGCTGGTGCCGGCCTCCCGGGCCTTGGCGATGTCCTTGGCGTTGGCCTCGACGATCTCGCTCGTACGGACCTCCAGGGCGTCCGCGATGGCGAGCAGCGCGTCGTCCTTCACGGCACGCGGCAGCGGCGCGAGGTCGGCGGCGGCGGCCTTGGCCCGGTAGGCGGCCTGGGTGACCGGGGACATGGCGTCGTACGGCGAGAGCGAGGTCATGAGGGAAGGGTAGTGCGCCGACCGGGGCAGTCCAGCGTTCATCCCACACCGCGAGACGGGATCAAAAGGGATGAATCCCCACCGGGGTGGCGGGCGGCGGACCGTAGCCCTCGGCCACGCGCTGGTGGTAGGTCTCGCGGTCGATGACCTCCAGGCCCACGATCTCCCAGGCGGGCAGTCCTGCGGTCTGGCGGTGCTCGCCCCACAGGCGCAGCGCGACGGCGGCCGCGTCGTGCAGGTCGCGGGCCTCCTCCCAGTAGCGGATCTCCGCGTGGTCGTTGGCGTACCGGCTGGTCAGCAGGAAGGGGTGGTCGTGGGCGAGCTGCTCCAGGGCGCACCGCAGATCCTTCAGGGGGACTTCCTCCCCGGACACGCTGAGGGTGACATGCCACAGGCGTGGCAGGTCCTTGGGCTCCTGGTAGGTCTCCCCGGCCGCGACGCTCGTCAGAGCACCACGGGACGCCGCCGCCCCAGGGCGCACTCGTCTCACGGCGGCCTCCTTCACGCAGCGCTCGGGAACGTACTCCTGAGAGAAAGTTGAGCAGGCCGCACGGCTCCGCGGGGCGGTTTTACGGAACGTCCCCCACCGGGGGCGGTCGTTACGCCCCGGTTTACGGGTGCAGGATCACCAGGTCGTCCCTGTGTACGACCTCGCGTTCGTACGCCGGACCCAGTTCACGCGCCAGCTCCCGCGTCGAACGGCCGATCAGCTGGGGGATCTCCTTGGCGTCGAAGTTGACGAGCCCGCGGGCCACCGCGCGCCCCCCGGCGTCCCGCAGCTCGACCGGGTCGCCGGCGGTGAACTCGCCCTCGACGGCGGCGATCCCGGCCGGCAGCAGCGATTTGCGGCCCTTCACGACCGCGCGCACGGCGCCGTCGTCCAGCGTCAGGGATCCCTGCGGGGTGGAGGCGTGCTGCAGCCACAGCAGCCGGTCCGCGGAACGCTTGCCGGTGGGGTGGAAGTAGGTGCCGGTGTCACCGCCGGAGAGGGCGTCCGCGGCGTGGATCGCGCTGGTGAGCACCACGGGGATGCCCGCGGCGGCGGCGATCCGGGCGGCCTCGACCTTGGTGACCATGCCACCGGTGCCGACGCCCGCCTTGCCCGAGCTGCCGATCTCGACGTGCGCGAGGTCCTCGGGGCCCCGGACCTCCGCTATCCGCGAGGTGCCCGGCCTGCCGGGGTCGCCGTCGTAGACGCCGTCGACGTCGGACAGGAGCACCAGCAGGTCGGCGTGGACGAGGTGGGCGACCAGGGCGGCGAGGCGGTCGTTGTCGCCGAAGCGGATCTCGTCGGTGGCGACGGTGTCATTCTCGTTCACGACCGGGAACGCGCCCATGGCCAGCAGCTTGTCGAGGGTGCGGGAGGCGTTGCGGTGGTGGGCGCGGCGGCTCATGTCGTCGGAGGTGAGCAGGACCTGGCCGACGCGGACGCCGTAGCGGGCGAAGGACGCGGTGTAGCGGGCGACCAGCAGGCCCTGGCCGACGCTGGCGGCGGCCTGCTGGCGCGCGAGGTCCTTGGGGCGGCGACGCAGGCCCAGCGGGGCGAGGCCCGCGGCGATGGCACCGGAGGAGACCAGGACGATCTCCTTCTCTCCCCCGCTGCGGCTCTTGGCGAGGACGTCGACGAGCGCGTCGACGCGGTCCGCGTCGAGACCGCCCGACGCGGTGGTCAGCGACGAGGAGCCGACCTTGACGACGATCCTGCGGGCCTCGCCCACGGCCTGCCTTGCCCTTGCCACGTGCCGTCTCCACTTCCCTGCGTGTGGCAACAATCTACGCGAAGGGGACCGCCGCGCATGCGACGGTCCGGTCCGCGGACAGTGGTCGGCGGTTCAGTGGCCGCGCGTCCCGGCACCGGCGGCCGTGGCCGCACCCGCCGTTCAGGCCGCCGCCGTTCCGAACCCTCCGCTCGGCAGCATCCGCCGGATCTTCCTGAGCGCCCTGCGCGGGAGGGAGTTGGCGGCCGCTTCGCGGTAGCCCTCGAAGGCGCGGGCCTCGCGGGGTTCGGCGAGGAAGAGGGAGTCGGGGAGGCCCGCCTCGCGGGAGCGGAAGTGGGGGTAGGCGAGGTACAGGCGCGTGCCGCGCTTCTCCAGGACGGGGGCGGCCTGCTTCTTCTCCTTGACGAACTGCACCACGTCCGCCAGGAGTTCGGGGCGTCCGGCGGCCACCAGGTGGAGGCGCAGGCGCTCGTGGACACGGAGCCGGCGGGCGACCTCCGCAGTCCAGTAGGCGTCCATCAGCGGCTTGGCCAGCTCGAACTTGTGCCTGCGGACCTCCTCGCCGTCCTTGAGGTACTTGGGGCCGAACTGCGGCAGCAGGGTGATCAGGAAGGGCCGGACCATGAGCGCGTCACGCGCGGGGCCCGCCGGGACCATCTCCGCGATCAGGTTCATCAGGGCCCGCGCGGAGTCGAAGCGGAGCGCGTAGCCGCCGCTCTTCGTGACGTGCTTGCCGTCCTCGCGGCCCACCAGGTAGTAGCAGGTGTGGTCGGCGAGCACGGAGACGCCGTCGGCCCGCAGATACGCCTCCATCGTGAACAGCGCGTCCTCGCCGGTCCACAGGGACTCGTCGAAGCGCATTCCGTGGCGCTCGAGGAGCTCGCGGCGGAAGAGCTTCTGGGCGCTCAGCGTGAACTTGATGTTGGAGGAGAAGACGTCGGTACGGTCCAGCGTTCTGCCCCACATCGACTTCGGCGGCGTGCGGTTGATCCCCTCGACGCGGCCCAGGACCACGTCCGTGCCGTTCCTGTCGGCCATGGCGACCATGCGCTCCAGCGCCTCGGGGCCGAGCCGGTCGTCGGCGTCGAGGAAGAACACGTACCGCCCGGCCGCCTTGCCGAGGCCGACGTTGCGCGGTCCACTGGGGCCGCCGGAGTTGTCCTGCCGGACGACGGTGACCGCCATGGGGGCGCGGGCCGCGAACTCCTCGAGACACCGCCCGGTGCCGTCCGTGGAGCCGTCGTCGACAGCGATGACCTCGAGGCGTCCCGGGTCGATGGTCTGGGCCTCCACGGAGGCCAGGCACTCGAGCAGATACGGCATCGCTTCGTACGCCCCGATGATCACGGTCACATCAGGTTGCGTCACGGCGGTCACAATTCCCCCTCAAGTGGAAAATCTGCCCCGTATCCCCCCAATCTCAATCACTCGGACGGGCCGCCGGGTGAAGCGGTTGCCTCACCGCACGCTTTCGGCGACCTGCGCCACACGGCTGACGGGCGGACGGGGGTTCGGGCGGGTGCCACCGGACAGTACGAACGCCCGGTAAGAGCTGCTCATCCGGCGGCGGAAGGCCGCGGTAAGAAGGGCGGTAAGAAGCCTGAACGCGCGGTTCGGGAGAGCGAGAAGGGCCGGCCCCCGGGATCGCTCCTCGGGGGCCGGCCCTGTGTCCGGGCGGGAAGGTCAGCCGGCGGTCACGCCGTCCGTGTCACCGGTGGACGACAGCCGCTGTCCCGGCAGCATGTCCGCCAGCTCGGCGCCCGCCGCGGCAGCACCGGCGGCATGGGCCTCCTGGCCCGCGTTGCGGGTCTCGGCCTTCAGGGCGAGGCCGGCCACCGCGGCGTTGAACCGGTCGATGGACTTCGGCTCGTCCGGGCCCAGCAGATAGCGCTTGAGGTCCTTGCGGTCCGCGGCCAGCGGGTCGGCCGCGGGGTCGCGGACCGCGTCCAGCAGCCCGCCCAGCTCGCTCGCGCCGTTCGACAGGATCACCGCCGCACGCACGGCCGTGTTCTGCCGTCTGAACTCCTCCGCGCCCACCTCGGCGGAGTCCGTGACGGCGTACGGCTTGCCGCTCGCGATGAAGTCGGAGACCACGCTGGAGATGTCGGAGACCATCGCGTCGGAGACGTTGAAGCAGTCGTACAGACGCGGTTCGGCGCCGGTGATGACCCGGTGCTCGTGGCTGGGGAACGAGCACCAGTAGGCGGTGTTCCACTCTTCGCGCAGCCGGGCGGCCTCCTCGTGCCTCTCGATGTCGACCAGGCCGTCACGGGTGGCCTCGGCCTCGTCACCCTTCTCGCCGCCGACGGCGGTGAGCTCGGCGAGGCGGGCCTCGATGCGGGTCAGCTCGGCAGTGGCCCGCTCCTGGGCCGCCGTGTCGACGGTGGTGAAGCGGGGGTCGGCGGCACGCTCGGCGGCGGCCTCCTCGACCAGGGCCGTGATGCGCTGGTGCGCGGCACCGGCCTCGGCACTGACGGTGCCGGTGAAGGGGTGTGGCTTGTACAGGACACGGACCGGCGGGTCGGCCTTGACCAGCTTCTTCACGATATTTTCACCCGCGAGAACGATCGAGGTGTTGCCGGGGTTGCCGTCCCAGCCCTCCCAGGTCGGTGCGTAGAGCACGGTCGGGACACGGCCCTCCGGCACGCCCTGCCAGGTCCGGATCGGCGCCAGCTGGGGACGGCCGACCTCGACGATGTCGTCGTCGCGGACACCGACGTCGGCGATGGCGTAGCGGTCGCGGCCCGCGCGGCCCGCGGTCCACACCTCGTCGTACGCCTTGCTGAACGGGTTGACGCTGGCCAGCTTGTCGCTGTCGCCGTGACCGATGAAGACGTGCTTCATGGTGGGCACGCGCAGCAGGTGGATGTTCTTGCCGACGTTCGCCGCGTAGAGGGCGACGCGCACGGTGGACAGGTCCAGGTTCATCAGGTGCACGCCGCCGGGCACACAGACGACCGGGACCGTGGTCGGGGCCAGGTTGGTCAGGATGACGCGCTCGCGAAGGATGATCAGCGGCCGGGTCTCCAGCTGCTCCATCGTCTCCAGCCACATGTTGACCTGGTACGCGGAGTCCTTGGAACCGGAGAAGTAGAGCACCGTCTCCGGCCGGTAGGCGGCCAGCCAGTCGTCGACGGCGGCCAGGACCGCTTCGGCACTCGGCGGGATCCTCTCGCCGCGGACGTACGGCATCAGCGCGAGGACGTAGAGGCAGCCCAGGGCGATGGTGATGCCGATGCCGACGAAGCCGGGTACGGCCGAGTCCACGGCCGCCGAGACCAGCAGGCCGGAGACGGCCGCGAGGTCCAGGTGGAGCATCTTCTCGGCGGAGCGGTGCAGCAGGCCGCGCGGCGGGGCGTCCGGGATGTGGACGCGGGACCTCAGGTCGACGTTGCGGGTGGCGACCGGCATCCGGCGGCGGTTGCGGATCAGGGTGACCAGCGCGCCGTGCGGGGCCTGGAGGCCGTAGAAGGCGATGAAGCAGGCGATGGCGCCGTAGAAGACCAGATGGCCCGGGAGGGAGAGCCGGGCCAGCAGCAGGATCAGCAGCAGCTGCCGGATCAGGAAGCGGATCGACAGGCCGGCCCGCACCTTGCTGAGGCGATTGATCAGGTAGCTGCCCTTGCGGTGCAGATAGTGGTCCGCCAGGTACGTCACGGCGGCCGTCGCCGCGAAGGCGTAGACGCTCGGAACGAGCGCGGCCAGCATGAGTGCCGGGAAGCCCAGCATCATGAGGACCGCCGCGGCCAGTTCGGCCGCGCTGCCCACCCGGGCGACGCGAATAGCGGTGGATATCACGGATTACCTTTTGCTGACAAAAAGGCCGGCGTGGACCTTGCGGGCGATTTGCGGGCGACCTGCGAGCTCTAAGGGCTCAGGCCCCTGCGACTGCCCCGCGAACGCGTGACCACAACAGAGGCCCGAATTACGGATGCGTATCTAATTGGTCTCGATCATGCCACGTGGTCCTGTCGGTCCAGGACGGCGGCGAGGGCCTGCTCGAAGCCGGAGGCCTGGCCGGCCGCCGCCGTCGGGTCCTGCTGGCGGACGTCGATGACGTGACCGGTCAGCTCGGACAGCAGCACGTCGAGCGAGGCGTGGGCGACGGCCTCGGAGGAGAGCAGGGTGCCCGCGGGCTCCTGGCCGAACGCCTTGGTGCGCATCGGGGTGGCGGTGCGCTCCGGATTGATGCAGTTGACCCGGACACCGTCGCCGGCCCACTCGTCGGACAGGGCCTGGGTGAGGTTCACCATGGCGGCCTTGGCCGAGGAGTAGAGGCTGTACTCGGCACGGCCGCGCGTGTAGCTGCTGGACGTGTAGAGGAGCAACTGCCCCTTGGTCTCGGCCAGGTACTTGTACGAGGAGCGGGCGATCTGCACCGGCGCCAGGTAGTTGACCTTCAGCGCCTCCTCGATGGTCGCGTTGTCGGTCTCGGCGAGCTTGCCTATGCGCAGTACACCGGCGGTGTTCACGACGTAGTCGATCCGGCCGGTCTCCCCGTAGGCCTTGGACAGCGCGTCGTCGACCTCCTCCGGGTTCTCCACGTGGGTGCCGGTGGTGGAGCGGCCCAGCGCGTACACGGCGGCCCCGTAGGACCGGGCGAGTTCGGCGACGTCCTTGCCGATGCCGTACGAGCCGCCGAAGATCACGACGGTCTTGCCGGTGAGGAGTTCGCGGTACGCCTCCTCGTTCCTCTGCTCCGGCGCGGCCGCGGAGGCGAGCTGGAAGAGCTTGTCGGCGATGAAGACGTCGACCGGCTGCGTCACCTTCATGTTGTACTCGTCGCCCGCGACGACGTGGACCGGCACGTCCGGCAGGTACCTGAGCACGACGGAACAGTCGTCGGTCGCCTGGAAGTTGGGGTCTGCGGCGGCGATCTCGTAGGCGCGGCGGATCGTGGACAGCTTGAAGGCCTGCGGCGTCTGGCCGCGGCGCAGCCGGGAGCGGTCCGGGATCTCGGTGATGAACTCGCCGTCCTCACCGTGCGTTCGCGTCACGATGATGGTGTCGGCGGACGGGATGGCGACGTCGACGGCCTGGTAGCGCTCCAGCGCGATCACGCAGTCGTCGATCACGCGCTGCGACAGCAGGGGGCGGACGGCGTCGTGGAAGAGGACGTTGAGGTCGTCCCCCTCCGCCAGGCCCTCCCCGAGGGCGGAGATCGCGCGCTCGGTGGTCTCGTTCCGGGTCGAGCCACCCTCGATGATCTTCTTGACCTTGCGGAACCCCGCCCTGGCGACGATCTTCTCGACGTCCGGCACATAGCCCGGCGCCATCAGCACGATGACGTCGTCGATCGAGTCGGTGTTCTCGAAGGTGGTCAGGGTGTGCTCGATGACTGCCTTGCCGGCGATCTTCAGCAACTGCTTGGGGATCGACAGACCCACGCGCTGACCGGTTCCACCAGCCAGAATCACTGCCGTGGTGCGGGGCTTGGCTATGTGCTGGGACACAGATGACCTACCTAGTGGCTCAGGGAACTTCGAAAGGCTCCCACTTCTGGTTACCGCAGTGCAAGGTGAGCGCCCTTCACCGCTTATGCATCTCTTACCTGTTGTTCACCTTGCACTCCTGTTTGATGACTGAGGACTTCAAAAAGTTGCATAACTCCCAGTGAAATTCCTGTGAGTAAGTCCACTCTCAGCGACGACACGGCCGCGTGAGGCACCCGTGGCCGGGCATCCGGACGAGCTCCCGCGACAACGTCTGGTGAACCGCGCGGGCCGGAGCAGGCCCGGTGGGCGCGGAGGCGCCGCCACGAGCGCCCCGTACAGCGCCCTGCGCCGCCGCCTCCGGGGAGATCCGGGCCGCTCCGGAAGAAGGGTTCCGGCCAATTCGGCGCGACCGCCTGGAGCGAAAGGCCACCCGAACACACGAACGCGTGTCGCCGTGATCCGCTCGACCGTCCCGGCAGCGATCTCGGCCGCCGCCACGGCCCGGCGGCGCGCCGCGATCTTCACATTTCGTTGAGCCGGACTGCATGCGTTCTTCATATGCATGACCGCGCCGTTGCGAACGAGCTTGGAATACAGCTCGTCGGGCAGTCCATTGCCACGGAATTCCGCATTGAGATTCCGCAGTATTTCCGTCCCCCCATAATGAGGGAACAATTCGCTTATGCGCATGGGTTACGAGGGCCGGCTGGAGCACATGCTCCGCAAAGCTCCGCACGAGAAGCCCAGTGCGGCCGGCTCGGAGCGGGCCGCCGTCGCCGTGGCCGGCGACCGCTACCGGGACGGCCCGATGCGCGCCGTCGGGACACAACGGGCCTGGCACAGGCGGTCGGCGTGGCCAATTTGCGAGGAATGGTCCGCCTTTATGGTTAACGGACAGTAAGAGAAGTTCTTAAGGTGAGACCGAGTGGAGCCCGGGACCCGGATGAGCCCCGGTTCCCGTACCGGCGACGCCGGTCACACGGCCCGACGGCACCTGGCAAACAACAGAAAACCCGTCGCGGCCCAGGAACACCCTGGTGCCGCAACGGGTCTGACGGTGCGTCGGAAAGTGACGCGGGCTCAGCAGAAGAAAACGGAGCGTGGCTCCGGATGCATCACTCGAACGGGTCGAAGCTCTCGAACTCCCGGCTGGCATCGTCCCGCTCCGCCTGCCGGTCACGACGTCGCTGCGCCGCGGGCCGCTGCTCCTCGAGCCGGTGGTCCTCGCCGCGTCGGCCGAGCATCTCCGCACCGGCCATGACCGACGGCTCCCAGTCGAAGACGACCGCGTTCTCCTCGGGCCCGATGGCGACGCCGTCGCCGGATCGGGCGCCGGCCTTCATCAGCCGCTCCTCGACACCGAGGCGGTTGAGACGGTCGGCGAGGTAGCCGACGGCCTCGTCGTTGTTGAAGTCGGTCTGGCGGACCCAGCGCTCCGGCTTCTCGCCGCGCACCCGGAACAGCAGCTCGCCGTCGGCCTCCTCGCGCGTGACCGTGAAGCCCGCGTCGTCCACGGCCTTGGGCCGGATGACGATCCGCGTCGCCTCTTCCTTCGGCTTGGCGGCACGCGCCCCGGCGACCAGTTCACCGAGCCCGTACGTCAGCTCCTTCAGCCCGATGTGGGCCACCGCGGACACCTCGAAGACGCGGTAGCCGCGCTCCTCCAGGTCGGGCCGCACCATCTCGGCCAGGTCCTTGCCGTCGGGCACGTCCACCTTGTTCAGGACGACGATGCGCGGTCGATTGTCGAGGCCGCCGTACTGCTTCAGCTCCTCCTCGATGATGTCGAGGTCGGAGACCGGGTCGCGGTCGGACTCCAGGGTCGCCGTGTCCAGCACGTGCACCAGCACGCTGCAGCGCTCCACGTGCCGCAGGAACTCCAGGCCCAGGCCCTTGCCCTGGCTGGCGCCCGGGATCAGTCCCGGCACGTCGGCGATGGTGTACACGGTCGCACCCGCGGTCACCACGCCGAGGTTCGGCACGAGGGTCGTGAACGGGTAGTCCGCGATCTTCGGCTTGGCCGCGCTCAGCACCGAGATCAACGAGGACTTGCCCGCGCTCGGATAGCCGACCAGCGCCACGTCGGCGACCGTCTTCAGTTCGAGGACGATGTCGTGCAGGTCCCCGGGCTCCCCGAGCAGCGCGAAGCCGGGCGCCTTGCGGCGGGCCGACGCCAGCGCCGCGTTCCCGAGACCGCCGCGGCCGCCCTGCGCGGCGATGTAAGACGTGCCGTGCCCGACCAGGTCGGCGAGCACGTTGCCCGCCTTGTCGAGGACGACCGTCCCGTCCGGCACCGGGAGGACCAGGTCCTGGCCGTCCTTGCCGGAGCGGTTGCCGCCCTCGCCGGGCTTGCCGTTGGTGGCCTTGCGGTGCGGCGAGTGGTGGTAGTCGAGAAGCGTGGTGACCGACTGGTCGACGGTCAGGATCACGTCGCCGCCGCGCCCGCCGTTTCCGCCGTCGGGTCCGCCGAGCGGCTTGAACTTCTCGCGGTGGACGGAGGCACAGCCGTGGCCTCCGTTACCCGCGGCGACGTGCAGTTCGACGCGGTCCACGAAGGTGGTCATGGTGCAGTGCCTCCTGGGGGGTCCCCCCGGCCGAAGGCTGGGGGAGAGTGGGTACTTCTTGTGTCAACACGCGAAAGGCGGACCCGCCTTCCCGACCGGGAAGTGAGGTCCGCCTCGCGAAAGCGTTCGGTCGGAGCCTGGGATCAGGCGACCGGAACGATGTTCACGACCTTGCGGCCACGGTGGGTACCGAACTCCACCGCACCGGCCTGCAGCGCGAACAGCGTGTCGTCGCCGCCACGGCCGACGCCGGCGCCGGGGTGGAAGTGGGTGCCACGCTGACGGACCAGGATCTCACCCGCGTTGACGACCTGACCGCCGAAGCGCTTCACGCCGAGCCGCTGGGCATTGGAGTCGCGACCGTTCCGGGTGGACGATGCGCCCTTCTTGTGTGCCATTTCTCCTCAGTCCCTTACTTCGCAGCCGCGGGGATCGACGTGACCTTGATCGCCGTGTACTGCTGGCGGTGGCCCTGACGACGGCGGTAGCCGGTCTTGTTCTTGTAGCGCAGAATGTCGATCTTCTGGCCCTTGTGGTGGTCCACGACCTCGGCCTGGACCTTGATGCCGGCCAGCACCCACGGGTCGCTGGTCACAGCGTCGCCGTCGACAACGAGCAGGGTCGAGAGCTCGACCGTGTCGCCAACCTTGGCAGTGGAAATCTTGTCAACCTCAACGATGTCGCCGACAGCAACCTTGTGCTGGCGACCACCGCTGCGCACGATGGCGTACACGCGGATCTCTCTTTCGCTCGAAGAAACGGCACCCCCGCAGGCCAGCCGCCCAGGAACAGCAGGAACGACCTCTCCCGGCCAACCGTGTGCCCGGGAGGAAGAGGTTTACGGGGATGTGGCGTGTTCAGTGGACACGCCGACGGTCAAGGTTACGGGGCGGTGGCCGAGAGGGTCAAACCGGGCCGCGCCCCAGAGGTATGCGGCCGGTCACAGGGTACAGACCACAACCAAAGCCGGACAGGTGAGGGCACAGAGGGGGAGGCGGGGACCCTGGTGGTGATGGCAAGCGCCGTTGGG
>NZ_JBHYKH010000080.1:22594-24576 GCF_042741275.1 Streptomyces sp. NPDC058964 | reverse complement strand
CGCCCACCGGAGTTCGATGCCGTCCGAGCGTGTGAACCAGGACTGGTCGCCCAGCATCGCGTCCAGGATCAGCCGCTCGTAGCCTTCCAGCGCGTGCTCCTCGTTGTACGAACCGGCGTACTGGAAGACCATCTCGGCGTCCTCCAGCCGCATCGCGGGTCCGGGTTCCTTGATGAGGAACCGGGCCGTGATGCCTCCCGGATCGTCGAAGTCGATCACCAGTTCGTTGGTACGCAGACCGGAGCCGTGGCCGACGTCGAGCGGGAACATGCGCAGCACAGGCTCCCGGAAGCCGAGGGTGACCAGGTGTCGCCCCTGGGCGAGGGATTTGCCCGAACGCAGGAAGAAGGGCACTCCGGCCCAGCGCCAGTTGTCCAGTTCGACGCGGAGGGCGACGAAGGTCTCGGTGTCCGAGTTCGGGTCCACTCCGGGTTCGTCGCGGTAGCCGGTGTACTGGCCGCGCACGACATGGGCGGGGTCGAGCGGCCGCAGGGACTGGAAGACCTTGTGCTTCTCGTCCCGCAGCGCCTGCGCCTCGAACGTGGTCGGGGGTTCCATCGCCACGAATCCCATGAGCTGGAAGAGGTGAGTGACGATCATGTCCCGGAAGGTGCCGGTCCCTTCGAAGAAGCGGGCCCGTCCTTCGATACCGATCTGCTCCGGTACGTCGATCTGCACGTGGCTGATGTGGTCCCGGTTCCAGATGGGTTCGAACAGGCCGTTGGCGAACCTCAGGGCCAGGATGTTGTCGACCGACTCCTTGCCGAGGAAGTGGTCGATGCGGAAGATCCTCGACTCGTCGAAGACGTTGTGGATCGTGGTGTTCAGGGTCCGGGCCGACGGAAGGTCGGTGCCGAAGGGCTTCTCCACGATCACTCGCGCGTTCTGCGAGAGTCCTGTGTCACCCAGCAGCTGGACGACGGAGGAAAAGGCGACCGGGGGCACCGCCAGATGGAAGAGCCGGCGCGGCCGCCCCCCGAGCGCCTGCTCGGCCGCTTCGACGGCGGCCAGCAACGGCTGCGGATTCTCCTGGTCCGCGGCACCGAAGCTCAGCATCCTTTCGAATGCCTCCCACGTCTCGCCCTCTGGTTTCGAACGTCCGAACTCAGCGACCGCTTCGCGGGCGTGGGCACGGAACTCCTCGTCGCTGAGGGCGGCGGCGGCGGGCGCGGAACCCACCACCCGGTAGTGCTCGGGCATCAGTCCGGCATTGGCCAGGTGGAACAGGCCGGGCAGCAGCTTGCGGCGGGCCAGGTCGCCGGTCGCGCCGAAGAGCACGATCACATGGTCATCCGGACGCTGGCCCGGGGATGTGTCCGGCATCGGCTGCGACACGGTTCAGCCCGCCTTCTCGGCGTGCCCGCCGAACTCACCGCGCATCGCCGACAGGAGTTTGTCGGTGAACTCGCCCAGTCCGCGCGAGGCGTATCGCTGGTAGAGCGAGGCGGTGATCACCGGCGCGGGCACGCTCTCGTCGACCGCTGCCAGTACCGTCCAGCGGCCTTCCCCGGAGTCGGAGACCCGGCCGGCGAAACCGTCGAGCTGCGGCGATCGGGCCAGCGCATCGGCGACCAGGTCGACGAGCCAGGAACCGACCACCGAACCGCGTCGCCATACCTCGGCGACCTCGGCGACGTCGATCTCGTAGGCGTACGCCTCGGGATCGCGCAGCGGGGCGGTCTCGGCGTCGACGCTCCGGTCGCGCAGTCCCGCGTCGGCGTGCTTGATGATGCTCAGGCCTTCGGCGATGGCCGCCATCATCCCGTACTCCACGCCGTTGTGGACCATCTTCACGAAGTGGCCGGCTCCGCTCGGTCCGCAGTGCAGGTAGCCCTCGGGGGCGGTGCCGGTCGTCGCGGTCCGCCCGGGAGTGGGTTCCGCGCTGCCGGTGCCCGGGGCGATGCTGCGCAGGAGGGGGTCCAGCCGCGGGGCCGCCAGCCGCGGGCCGCCGCCCCCCAGGCCGTTGCCGCCGTCCCCGCCCC
>NZ_JBHYKH010000080.1:0-22584 GCF_042741275.1 Streptomyces sp. NPDC058964 | reverse complement strand
GGGGGCCGCGGGGGTGTGGGGAGCGGGGGCCGGGGGCCGGGGGCTTTGGGGCGGTGGTGGGGTTCCTGCGGCGGGCCCGCCTCCTGCGGTCCGCCGACCATCAGGCAGTAGCCGCGTTCCAGGCCCCAGATGCCCCCGGAGGTGCCGCAGTCGACGTAGTGGATACCGAGTGGAGCGAGCTGCTGTGAGCGGCTGAGGTCGTCGCGGTAGTAGGAGTTGCCGCCGTCGATGACGATGTCGTCGGACGTCAGCAGGTCGGCAAGCTCGTCGACCGTGCCCTGCACCACGCCCGCGGGGAGCATCAGCCAGATGTTCCGTGGCCGGCTCAGCTTGCCGACGAGGTCCTTCATGGAGGACGCGGCGGTGGCGCCTTCCTGCTCCAACTCGCTGACGGCGTCGGTGCTGAGGTCGTACACGACACATGTGTGACCGTCGCGCATGAGGCGGCGCACCAGGTTGGCGCCCATGCGTCCGAGCCCGACCATGCCGAGTTGCATGGGGGTGTCAGTGCTCATCGTCTTCCTCCCCGTTGCGCGGCACGGTGGTGATGGATGGCGAGGGCGGAGGGGGCGTGGCCGATTCCCCTGGCCGGCCTCGGCGCGCTCGGCCGACGACGGTGGAAGGAGTCGGCGTACCCGGGCGTTCCGTACCCGCCCGCCGCACGGCATCCATGTGCGTCCCGCGCACGGTGTTCACCGGCGGCCTGTCCTGGTCGGTCATGGGCAGCGGTCCGATCCCTTCGGTGCTCCTGACATCCCAGTACACGCTGAATCACCGGTCCCCGCATGTTCATGGCGCTCGCATGCGCCGCCGGTGCCCGGCTGGGCCCGTCGGCCGTAGGCGGCGCGGTGCCATCGATGCCTGCGCGGATGGAGTAACCCAGCGGTCCGAGAGCCCGTACCGGCCCTACATCCCCAGCGTCCTGCGACGCATCGCGTCAGTACGTCGCGGTCACCCCGTAGCTCCGTAGCTCCGTAGCTCCGTAGCTCCGTAGCTCCGTCCAAGTGAACGGCCGCGACTCCACGTTGGCAATTGCCTCAGCGGCGGCAATGTTCCCCTACGACTCGTCCGATCAGCCATAGGCACTGCGAAAGGTGACAACACCATGTCAGTTCGCCGTCGCGCCCTGTCCGTCTGCGCAACTGGCACCGCTGTCGCTGCGCTGACTCTCACCACGGCGCCCCCTGCGGCCGCCACGGACTTCCCGAATCAAGACCTCGTCAACCAGGCAAGCGGTGGCCGGCTGGCCCTCTTCATGGACCGGGTCTCCGAGGGCGCCACCCCGGTGACCTTGCGCGATCCGGCGTTCGCCTTCTCGACCGAGGCATGGGACGGCTTCGGCTCGATCGCGAACGGGGAGTGGACCATCGAGCTGAAGAACCGTGCCGCGAACAAGTGCCTTCAGCCGGTCGATGCCCGGCCCACTCGCGGCGGCGCCGTGACCGTACGGAACTGCAACGGCTCGGACACCCAGAAGTGGAGTCTCCAGGCGGAGCGGGTCGGCGGCCACCCCACAGGCTGGTGGATCTGGCGGCCTGCCCTGAACAGGAACGTCGCCCTCACCGTCAAGCAGTACGCCGAGGACGGCAGGTACGAGACGGTCTACCTCGACACCTCGTACCCGTCCTCGGACAGACTCTGGAAGCTGGCCCACAACGACGACGCCTGGTAGCCGATCGCCGGCGACGCCGCAGGGTTCAGGAGCCGCCCGACTGCACGGGCACGCGGTCGGGGCCGGCGAGCAGGGCACGCAGAGGGGCGGTGTCGGGTTCGTCGGCGACGGCCGCGTCGAGAGCGTCGTCCATGCCCGTTTCCCACACCTCGGGCAGGACGAGTCCCGGGCGCCCCGACCATGCGATGTCGGGCGCGGCCAGTCCGGCTTCGACGAGGCGCAGATGGACCAGACCCGCGAGCCCGTCGAAGATCTTGGGCCGGATGAAGTTGCGGGCCGACGGCCCAACCAGCCGCGCCGCCTGCGGGTGCTTCGGCATACGGTCGGCGACTGCCGTCCACAGCAGGCCACGGTCGAACGCGTCCAGGACTTCTTCCAGGGTGGGCAACTCGGGGCCCTCGCGATCGACCGGGACGTCCGCGCGGTGTGTGGGCGCCTGCTCGTCGGCGCGTTCTGCTTTGGAACGCAGCGCCCTTGCGACGGCGAGCCGCAGCGGTGCGGCCCAGCCCTCGGCATCGAGGATCGCGCGGGCCATGGCGAGGTCGTCCCAGCTCATGCGCCGCAGCCGCGCCGCCTCGGGTGGCAGGGTGTGCGCCTCCAACTCGGTGAACACCCGGTTCGGGTCGCGCAGCAGGCTGAACGCGGTCGGCGCGTCGGCCGACCCGTCGGCCGGTTCGTCGGCGGGGTGCTTCTCGACGAGGGCGATCCGTTCGGCGGTCGGCGGGTGGGAGTCGTACTGATGTGGCCGCGGTGGACGTTGTCCCGCGGTGAGGTCGGCGAGGCGCTCGCCCGGCCGGGCGGCAAGCATCCGTACGAACCCGCCGTGCACCTCACCTGCCGGAGGAAGCGCCTCCAGCTGCCTGCCCATATCGGCGTAGGTCTGCAGGTAGTGGGTGTGCGCGGTATGGAGAACCGGAAGGGCTCGCAGCGCGGCAGCCGTCGCGTCACGCCCCGCGTACCGGACGGCCACCTGGTCGGCGGCAAGTTCCTGGTGGCGGGCCACGGACTGCGAGGTCCGCAGGAACATGCGGGCGTAGCCGAGATAAAGGGCCCCGATCGTGTGGTGCAGCGGGGTGCTGCCCCTGCTGAACACCTCCACCGTGTGGAGCACTGCATTCCGGCCTCGCATGACGACACCGCCGAGCCGGGTGTCGAGGTTGGCGTAGTGTCCGAACTCGTGGGCAAGGACGGCACGCAGCTGCGGGAGGGTCAGCCCGGCCAGCAGGGGCAGTCCCAGGAGCATACGGCGCCGTCCGGGCAGAAGTCCGAGCAGGCGGCTCTGTTCGGCGACGCGGGCGTTGACCTCGGCAACGAGATAGAGCTCGTCCGGTGGCCGTTCCCCCGTCGCCTCGGCGGCGGCGTGCACTTGTTGCCACAGCTCCGGCTGGTCCTTCGGCGCGACCGCTACCCCCTGTGGTGCCGGACCCAGGCGCCCGGCCCGCACGAAGGCGAACATGCCCCGCAGAATCACCACCGCCAGCAGCACGGTGACGGCGAGGATCACGCCCTCGAGCCCGGCCACCTGCGCGGTGAACAGTCGCGTCAGCAGCAGCCGGTCGAGCACGCCCATGGCTGCCAGCAGCGCCGCGCCCATCAGCCAGAAGCCGACCAGCAGCACGATCGCGCGGGCAACGCGCAGCCGGAGGATCATCGGAAGGGGCCCTCACGTGGTACTCGGCCGACCCGGCCGGGGCGGCAACGTCCGGGATCTGCCGGAGAGACGGACAGCAAGGTACACCTGTCCTACGGCGTCGCGACGATGCGCTCCACCGCAGCCGTCACGAGCAGTTCACGCTCTGCCTCCGTGAAGACCTCAGGCAGCGTGAGCTGCTCCACGATCAGCCAGTTCAGAGCCAGCATGAGCAGCTTGACGGTCATGGCGTCACCAGGGAGGTCCGAGGCTTCGTGGTAGGCGACGTTGGCGTCGATGTCTGCCCTGACCCGCTCGGTGAGGACCTTTCGCAGCTCGGGGCGGCGGGTGGCCTCGAGGCGCAGTTCAAGCAGTGCCAGGTAACCGGTGCGGAAGGAGGCGACGCGGCCGACGAGTTCACGCATCAGCTCCGCGTATGTGTCCCGGTCACGATCGGCTGCCCGATGGCGCGCGATGGTGGCCTCGTCGGGCTGGAGCCGCTCATAGACACGGGCGCCGGCCTGGGTGAGCAGAGCGTCGCGACTCGCGAAATAGTTGGATGCCGTACCTGCGGGTACAGCGGCCTCGGTGTCCACCGCTCGGAACGTCAGCCCTCGTGCGCCTTCCCTGGCCAGGACCTCGATCGCAGCGTCGACGAGGGCAGCACGCCGCTGGTCGTTCCGTCTCACCATTGGCACCACTCCAGCTGCAGTACTACACCCGAACCACTTCATCGAGAGTACTACGCGCGGAGCAATCGCCGTCAGGGGTCCACGTCCGGGCAACCTCCAGCTCGGTCCGACGACGCTCTGCCTCGTGCGTGCTCGTGCGCCTGCTTCACCGCGCAGAAGAAAGACATGTCTGAGCGGCGCAACAAGGGGGACTCTGTGAGCAGGTCGGGACGGCGGCGTTCCCCTTGGGGGCCGGCCCGGCTCAGGTTCCCCCGGTTCGGTATGAGTGCCGGGGGAGCCGCCGCAGGTGCTTCTCGACTGCCTGCTGCTCGACGAGCTCGCCATCCGCACATCCGCGTGACCGGGCCATTGTCAGTGGCTCTCTCTAATGTGGCAGCGATCTTCGGATGTCACGCCGGGAGGAGCAGCACGTTGGGTGCCAGTGGCTGGGAGTACGTCACTCCGTTCAAAGGCAGTGTCGAGGAGTCTCTGGAGGCTCTGCACACGCAGGTCTTCCAGGAACTCTACGGTGATGACGACACGTACCAGGACCTCGAAGAGCTGTGGCAGGACGAGGAGTTCATGGGTGAGGAGGGAACTCACTCGATCCTCGACGTCGACCGCGTCGTCCACACGACCGCCGCGCCCTCGGACCACGACATCGCGGACTACGGAACGTTGCGGCCGCTGGCGCCCGAGCGTGTCAGGCACCACTTCGGGACCGATCGTCCCACGCCCGGCCAGTTCGAGGCGTTGCTCGCCGAGGCCCATGCGGCCATCACGTTTCCGCCCACCCGTGCGCAGTCGCTCCTGGACGAGTGCCGCATGCGCTGGACCGGCATATACGTCGTCCTGTACACCGGGGATGAACCCACCGACGTCGGTATCTTCGGGTTCTCGGGCGACTGAGCCGCCCCCATCTCGGCTGCGCTCATGGCACTGGACTCAGGACCTGGTGCGTTCCCAGCCGCGGCGCGGTGCTCGGGTGCCGAGTCGGACGTCGCGGCTGCGGTAGACGATGTAGGGCCGGGTCAGATAGCCGAGGGGTGCGGTGAGCATGTGGACGAGCCGGGTGAAGGGCCAGGCGGCGAAAAGCAGCATGGCGCTGATCGCGTGCAGCTTGAACAGCGCCGGGGCGCCGGTCATCAGGTCCGGGTCGGGCCGGAGGCAGAAGATGGAGCGGAACCATGGGGAGATGGTCTCGCGGTAGTCGTAGCCTCCGCCGATGACGTTCGCGACCAGGGTCGCCGACAGGCCGAGCACGATGGTCAGGGTCAGGGAGACGTACATGGCCTTGTCGTTGCGGGTGGTGGCGGAGAAGACCGGGCCGACGGTGCGGCGCCGGTAGACCAGGACGGCCAGCCCGCCGAGCGTGGCGACACCCGCGATCGTGCCCAGTACGACGGCGCCGACGTGGTACGAGTGCTCGCTGATCCCGGCGGCTTCCGTCCAGCTCCTGGGAATCACCAGGCCGCCGACGTGGCCGAGGAGGACGACGAGAATGCCGAAGTGGAACAGCGGACTGCCGATCCGCAGCAGCCGGCGCTCGTACAGCTGCGAAGAGCGCGTGGTCCAGCCGAACTTGTCGTAGCGGTAGCGCCACACGTGGCCGAGGACGAAGACCGCCAGCGCGACGTAGGGCAGGACCACCCACAGCAGGATGCTGCCGGTGCCCACGTCCACCGCCGATGTGACGTGGTGCGCGGGTGCGGTCATCGCGGGCCTCCGGTCAAGGGGTCGGGCATGTACTGCGGCGGCGCGTACGGATCGAGCCCGACCTGCTCCTCGGGTGGCCCGGCCGCGGCGAGCCGGGCCACCGCCTCGCGCTCGTCGCCCCCGAGGGCGGGCAGGGTGGCCGAGACGGCGTCCAGAACGGCCGCCCAGGGCGAGCCGGTGTCACGCAGGGCCAGGCGGAGCAGTTCGAGACCGGCACGGTGCTCGGTGAGCAGCCGGTGTCCGGCGGCCGGTTCGGTGCCGGCGAATTCCAGGACGACGGCGAGGTGGTCGGGCAGTTCGTCGTCGGTCAGCCGCCATCCCGCGGCGGCGTACGCCTGCTTCAGCCGCAGCAGGGCGATGCCGCGTTTGCGGGTGTCGCCGTGGGCGTAGTAGGTCAGATACGGAGAGCAGCGTTTGCGGTGGTCGAACGTCTCCACGTAGGCCACTGCCAGCTCGTCGGCGCTGACGTGTTGCGCGTGCTCGGTGAAGCGGAGCTGGGCTTCCCGGACTCGGGCGGGCAGGTGTGCGGCGGCTCGGCGGGCCAGAGCCAGGCGAGCCGGGAACTGGTCGTCGGGATAGGCGAGCAGTAGTGACTGGGTCTGCCAGGCGACCGAGTGCCAGGGTGCGATGCGGGCGGCGGGCTTGATCGTCCTTCTCATGGCTGCGGGTCGGCCTCCCCCGCACGGTCGCCGCTGCTGCCGGCGGAGGGACCGGGCGGGAACAGACCCTTCGGTGAGCCTTTGCCGTCCCAGTTGAGGAGGTTGACCCGGCCTGACTTACCAGTGGGGGCGGCCGCCGTGTCGGAGGTCTGGCGGTCGCGCAGAGCGTGGAAGGTCTCTACCGCGATCGGGGAGGCGCCGCCGGAGGTCTCACCGAAGGGCCCCGAGCCGCCCATGCCGGGGCCACCCTCGTAGTCGAGGCTGCACTCCGTGCCCAGCTCTTCGAGTTGGTGGGCCTGTTCGGCGTGGGCGGGCGGGATGACGTACCGCTCGTCGTACTTGGCCAGCGCGAGCAGCCGGTACATGTCGTACACCTGCTCCTCGGTCATGCCGACCGTCTGCGGGATCATGGCGTTGGGCTCGCGGCCGAGGTTGATGTCGCGCATGTAGGAGCGCATCGCGGCCAGGCGGTGCAGCACCGCCTCCACGGGCGCGGGGTCCCCGGCGGTGAAGAGCTGGGCGAGGTAGTCGACGGGGATGCGCAGGGCGTCGACGGCGGCGAAGAGGTTGCGGTGGTCCTCGGCGTCGCGGCCGGTGTCACGGACGGCGTCGACGACCGGGGACAGCGGTGGGATGTACCAGACCATGGGCAGGGTGCGGTACTCCGGGTGCAGTGGCAGGGCCACCTTGTAGGTGTTGATCAGGGCGTGGACGGGGGAGCGCCGGGCGGCTTCGATCCAGTCCCGGGGGATGCCCGCCTTCTCCGCCCCGGCGACGACACGCGGGTCGTCGGGGTCGAGGAAGACCCGTCGCTGGGCTTCGTACAGGTCCTTCTCGTCGGGAGTGGCGGCGGCTTCGAGGACGCGGTCGGCGTCGTAGAGGACGAGTCCGATGTAGCGCAGCCGGCCGACACAGGTCTCGGAGCAGACGGTGGGCAGGCCCACCTCCACTCTGGGGAAGCAGAAGGTGCACTTCTCCGCCTTGCCGGTCCGGTGGTTGAAGTACACCTTCTTGTACGGGCATCCGGTCACGCACATCCGCCAGCCCCGGCAGCGGTCCTGGTCGACGAGGACGATGCCGTCCTCGGTGCGCTTGTAGATCGCGCCGGAGGGGCATGAGGCCGCGCAGGACGGGTTGAGGCAGTGCTCGCAGATGCGTGGCAGATAGAACATGAAGGTCTGCTCGAACTCGAACTTGATCTTCTGTGAGACCTCGTTCAGCAGGACGTCCTTCTCGCTGGTCGCCTTCGCACCGCCGAGGTCGTCGTCCCAGTTGGCCGACCAGGAGATCTTCATGTCCTTGCCGGAGATGAGGGACTTGGGGCGGGCGACCGGGGTGTGCTCCTGGAGGGGAGCGTTGGTGAGCGTCTCGTAGTCGTAGGTCCACGGCTCGTAGTAGTCGTCGAGGGACGGCAGCACCGGGTTGGAGAAGATCTGGATCAGCTTCTTGAAGCGGCCGCCCGCCTTCAGCGCGAGGCGGCCGCGCTTGTTGAGTTCCCAGCCGCCCTTCCAGGTGTCCTGGTCCTCGTAGCGGCGGGGATAGCCCTGGCCGGGCCGGGTCTCGACGTTGTTGAACCACACGTACTCGACGCCGGTGCGGTTGGTCCACGCCTGTTTGCAGGTGACCGAGCAGGTGTGGCAGCCGATGCACTTGTCGAGGTTCATGACCATCGCCATCTGGGCCATGACGCGTCCGATGGTGGCTTCGCCGCGGGGCATCAGTACTCCACCTCCTGGTTCGTCCGTCGGCGGATGACGGTGATCTCGTCCCGCTGGTTCCCGGTCGGCCCCAGGTAGTTGAAGGCGTAGGAGAGCTGCGCGTAGCCGCCGATGAGGTGGCTGGGCTTGATGAGCAGGCGGGTCAGCGAGTTGTGGATGCCGCCGCGCCTGCCGGTGGTCTCGGTTCGGGGTACGTCGATGAGCCGGTCCTGGGCGTGGTGCATGTAGACGGTGCCCTCGGGCATGCGGTGCGAGACGACGGCGCGGGCGGCGACCACTCCGTTGCGGTTGACCGCCTCGATCCAGTCGTTGTCCTGGACGCCGATCCTCTCCGCGTCGTTCGTGCTCATCCAGATCGTGGGGCCGCCCCGGGACAGCGACAGCATGAACAGGTTGTCCTGGTACTCGGAGTGGATGGACCACTTGTTGTGCGGGGTCAAGTACCGCAGCGCCACGCCGAGTTCGTCCCTCTCCCCGACTCGTGGCTCGCCGAACAGGGCGTGCATGTCCAACGGCGGCCGGTAGATGGGGAGCTGTTCACCGAGGGCGGTGATCCAGTCGTGGTCGAGATAGAAGTGCTGGCGTCCGGTGAGGGTGTGCCAGGGCTTGAGACGTTCCACGTTGACGGTGAACGGCGAGTAGCGCCGGCCGCCCGTCTCGGAGCCGGACCACTCCGGGGAGGTGATGACCGGCACGGGTGCGGCCTGGGTGTCGGCGAAGGTGATCCGCTTGCCCTCGTGTTCGGCCGCCAGGTCGGCGAGTCGTCTGCCGGTACGGGCCTCCAGGGCGTGGAAGCCCTGGGTGGCCAGGTGGCCGTTGGTGGTGCCGGACAGCGCGAGGATCGCCTCGCACGCCTGCGCGTCGCGGGCGATCGAGGGGCGCCCGTCGGCCGCTCCGCCGTGCACGACGCCGTTCTTGTGCCGCAGATACTGCAGTTCCTCGTCCAGATGGAAGGTGACGCCCTTGGTGGTGGCACCCAGTTCGTCCAGGAGGGGGCCGAGGGAGCCCATCTTCTCCGCCACCGCCCCGTAGTCCCGTTCGACCGTCACCAGCTTCGGCATGGTGCGGCCGGGCACCGGTTCGCACTCCCCCGCCTTCCAGTCCCGTACTGTTCCACGCGGGTTGGCCAGTTCGTCCGGCGTGTCGTGCAGCAGCGGCGCGGCGATCACGTCCTTGCGTACGCCGAGGTGTTCCGCGGCCTGGCGGCTGAACTCCTTGGCGAGGGTGTGGAAGGCGTCCCAGTCGGTGCGGGTCTGCCAGGGCGGTGCGATCGCCGGGTTGAAGGCATGCACGAAGGGGTGCATGTCCGTGCTGGACAGGTCGTGCTTCTCGTACCAGGTGGCGGCCGGCAGCACGATGTCGGAGTAGACGGTCGTACTGGTCATGCGGAAGTCCAGTGTCAGCAGCAGGTCGAGTTTGCCCTCGGGTGCCTGCCTGCGCCACTTCACGTCCCGGGGGCGGGCGTCGGGCGGCGCCTCGGCGGCCCGGACGGAGGAGTCGGTGCCGAGGAGGTGCTTGAGGAAGTACTCGTTGCCCTTGGCCGAGGAGCCCAGCAGATTGGCCCGCCACACCGTCAGTACCCGGGGGAAGTTCTCGGGCGCGTCCGGGTCCTCGCCCGCGAACCGCATTCGCCCCGCCCTCAGTTCGTCCACCACGTGCTCCGCCACCGGGCGCCCTGCGGCGTCGGCCTCGTCGGCCAGGTCCAGCGGGTTGCGGTCGAAGGTCGGATACGACGGCATCCAGCCCATCCGTGCCGAGGCCGCGATGACGTCCGCCGTGCTCTTCCCGGCGAACGGGCCGGTACCGGAGCCGTCCGCGGCCAGGGCGTCGGCGGAGAAGGGGTCGTAGCGGAACTGGTCGGCGTGCAGGTACCAGTACGCGGTCTGGATCATCAGTCGGGCCGGCCGGTTCCAGTCCGCCGCCGTCGCGATCGCCGAGTGGCCGGTGATCGGGCGGACCTTCTCCTGGCCGACGTAGTGGGCCCAGCCCCCGCCGTTGACGCCCTGGCAGCCCGTCACCGTGGTCAGGGTCAGGAACGCCCGGTAGATGGTGTCGGAGTGGAACCAGTGGTTGGTGCCCGCTCCCATGATGATCATCGAGCGGCCGCCGGACTCCTCCGCGTTGGCCGCGAACTCCCGAGCGATACGCGCTGCCCGGTCCGCGTCGACGCCCGTGATGGCCGACTGCCAGGCGGGGGTGTACGGCTCGTTCGCGTCGTCGTAGCCCGCGGGCCACCGGCCCGGCAGCCCCTCGCGGGCCACGCCGTACTGGGCCAGCAGCAGGTCGTAGACCGTGGTCACCAGGCGTCCGGCGATCCGGCGAACCGGCACTCCACGGCGGAGTTTCCCGGCGCTGCCGTCCGGGGCGTCGAATCGGGGCAGCTCGACCGCGACCGGCGCCTCGTCACCGCCCTCGGCGGACAGCAGCGGGTCGGTACCGGCGAGATCCAGGTTCCACTTCCCGGCGCCGGCATCGCCGTAGCGGTCACCGAGCGTGCCGTTCGGCACGACCGGACGCCCGGTGACGGCGTCCAGCAGCACGGTCCGGAACTCCGCGTTCTCCGCCGACGCCGGTTCGCCGCCCAGATCGGCAGCGGTCAGGAACTTGCCCGGCGTGAAGGTGTCCGGCTCCCCCTCCGCCTCGTCGAGGGCGACCAGGAAGGGCAGATCCGTGTACTGCTTGACGTACGAGGTGAAATACGGCGTGGCGCGGTCGACGAAGAACTCCCTGAGGATCACGTGTCCCATGGCCATGGCCAGGGCGCCGTCCGTACCGGGCCGAGCGGGCAGCCACTCGTCCGCGAACTTCACGTTGTCCGCGTAGTCCGGGGAGACCGCCACCACCTTCTGACCCCGATAGCGGGCCTCCACCATCCAATGCGCGTCCGGAGTGCGGGTCACCGGCAGGTTGGAGCCCCACATGATGAGATAACCGGCGTCCCACCAGTCCCCCGACTCCGGCACGTCCGTCTGGTCGCCGAACATCTGGGGCGAGGCCACCGGGAGGTCGGCGTACCAGTCGTAGAAGGAGAGCATCACCCCGCCGAGCAGGGAGTAGAAGCGGGCACCGGCGGCGTGCGACACCATCGACATCGCCGGGATCGGTGAGAAGCCCGCCAGGCGGTCAGGCCCGTACTCCTTGATCGTGTGCACGTGCGCGGCGGCGATCATCTCCACCGCCTCGTCCCAACTCGCCCGGACCAGGCCGCCCTTGCCCCGCGCCTGCTTGTAACGGCTGGCACGCACGGGGTCGGAGACGATGTCCGCCCAGGCCGCCACCGGATCTCCGAGACGGGCCTTCGCTTCGCGGTACATCTGCAGCAGCATGCCCCGCACGTACGGGTAGCGCACCCGGGTGGGCGAGTAGGTGTACCAGGAGAACGCGGCCCCACGCGGGCAGCCGCGCGGCTCGTACTCGGGACGGTCCGGGCCGACCGAGGGGTAGTCGGTCTGCTGGGCCTCCCAGGTGATGATGCCGTCCTTGACGTACACCTTCCACGAGCACGAGCCCGTGCAGTTCACCCCGTGTGTCGAGCGCACCACCTTGTCGTGCGACCAGCGGTCCCGGTAGAACTCGTCCGACTGCCGCCCGCCCCTCTTGTACAGGGTGCGCAGATCGTCCGAGACCTCCGCCCGCGTGAAGAAGCGGCGCGATCGTACCAGCGCCTCCGTCAAGTCGCCGTCCAGGCCTGGCTGCGCCCGCTCTGGGCTGGTGTCCGTGCTCACCGCGGCACTCCGCTCCCGGGCGTGCGGGCCCGTTCGAGTCGTGATCGGTTCGGCCGGATTCGACTGTACGACCGAGGACACCACAACGGTCAACAGCCACACCACGAACGGCCGAGAAGACCATCACACGGACATGCCTAGCCGGGCGGGGCCGGAACGAAGACGACCGGGGCGTTGCTGTGGCGCAGGCAGTACAGGCCGATGGCGCCGGGGATCTCGGGCGAGCCGATGCCGCTGGTGCCGAGAACCAGCAGCTCAGCGCCTGCGGCACGGCGGACCAGCTGTTCGCCGGCCAAGCCGTGCAGGGGCGCGGTGATCACGCGCTTGGGCAGGTTCCGCTCGCGGGCCAGTGCCGCCAGCGCTCGCTCCAGTCGCTCGCGGGCAAGCTCCAGCTGTCCCTCGCCCCGGCGTCCCCGGCCCGGCGGCGGCTGCGCGGCCTCGTCCCACACGGTCACGATGTCGAGGACGGCCTGACGTTCGCGGGCCTGCCGTGCCGCCCAGCACAGAGCGGCCCCACTGCCGTACGACCCATCCACGCCGACCACCAGCCGCGGGCGCGTCCGCTGTGGGCCGGGCAGTTCCTCACGGAGTAGTTCCGCCGCTGTGACAAGCGGTTCGGCCGGCTGGGTGAGTGACGTGGGCATCGGAATCCTCTCCTGCGGGTTTGTGACGAACGCGTACTTCAGCGTGCGGCTTCGGGCGCGGCCGTGCCGACACGGGCGCGGACCGCCTCGGCCGCCGCCCACTGCTCGGGTTCGAGCAGGGCCAGGGCGGCGGGGAAGACGCCGTCCTGCTCCTTGAGAATGTGTTCACGCAGCAGGTCCAGCACTGCGCTCAGCCGCTCGGGCCAGGCGGGGTCGCCCGGTACGGTGTCGGCGGCCTCCGCCAGCACTGCCTCGATGCGAAGGTGCTCGGCCTCCAGCGCCGCGATCTGGTCGGGGAACTCGGCGGCCATGGCCGGGAACAGGCCGTGCTCCTCCACCTCGGTGTGCGGGGCGAGGAGGGCGGCGATCCGCCGGGCCAGCTCGGCCATGCGGGGCAGGTCGTCGTCACGCCGGGCGTCCCGCACGGAGCCGATGAGGTTGACGACCGTGTCGTGCTCACGGGTCAGCTCGTCGATGGTCGCCAGGGACTGGCAGCCGCAGTACTCGCACATGGTGGCTGAGGCCCTCTCTTCTCGTGCGTGCGGTATTCGTCTGCGCGGTAGGGCGGCGGGTGCGCGTGGTGCCACTGGCCACCGCGGTCACGGCCCCTTTTCCAGTGGACCGTCGTCCCGTGCCACTCTCCGCTTCCGGGGCCGTGGGCGGCAGGGGCCACCAGTCCCGGCCGCAGGACGGAGGGTCCCGGTCAGGCAGGTGGACCGTGGGTGGTAGGGGGACGGTCAGAGGGCCGAAGGGCCCTATCCCCGCACGGCGGCAACCGGCGGAGACTGCTCCTACAGGCGTCCCGGGTCACCGTTGGCGACGAACTGCGTCAGGGATTGCTCCAGCAGCTTCAGAAACTCCCGCAGGTCATCGGCCACCCGGTCGAGTTCGGGTTCGTCCAGGGATGCTGTGCGCGTCCGGCGGACCGACCCGTCAGGGCCAGTGACGTAGTACAGACCGCCACCGTTGGAGCCGATGACCAAGCCACGCCCCCCTTGTCCCCACCGAGATCGACAGCTCCGTACTCCTTGAGCCGAAGAAGGACATCGCATGCCGGATCGACGAAGTAGCCGTTGCCGACGTCCGCCCAGGTGACGTCGCCGATGCTGCCGTAGAAGGTGATGAGGTCAGCGGGTGCGAGCCGCGATTGGGCCAGGGCGCGAGCCGCGGCCCGACCATCATGGCTCGCCGGCCGGACACAATTGGTGCCTGGGGCGTATCCGTGCCGACGCTCGAACTCGTCCGTCATCGTCGTCAGAACGCCGGAGACCCTCCCCACCCACAAGGCCGGCCAGGCGGGTGACAGTGAAGATTCGCTCATGAAGCGGGATCATGACATGCAGGTATGCGGCACCGAGCCGGACTACAAGTCATGCAGCGGAACACGCGCGGCGAGTTCCGCCGCGAAGTGCCGGGCCTGGGCACCCCAGTCATGGTCCATCGCCCCGAAATGCCGCAGCACCTCCATCAGTTGCTGTGCCTCGGACACAGTCAGCAGGGGCAGACGGGGCTCCATACGATCCGGCAGGTCGGCGGTGTCGGCCAAAAGGTCATCCATACTCCACTCAACCGGACACCCGACCAGGGGTTACGGTCACCTGCCCCAACGTCGGGCAATAACTCGGCACCCCTGATGGCGCTCCTCGGCGAGCGTCGCATCGCTGCGGACTCTCGCGGACTGCCACTTCACCGCCGAACAGTGAGCGGCAGCCGCCAAGTCTCGGCTCGGTGCCGCCGGGCGAGCGGTCAATCATCCTGGTCACGTGCGTCGTTGATGACCGCTCGAAGTCGCAGCCAGGTCGGATCCGTTGCGGTCGCGGTGGTCACCGTTGCCAGGTCTGCCGATTCCCAGGTGCGGGCTCCGTCGGTTACGGCGAGGTGTGTCTCCAGGTCGCCGTCGTCGTCAGGAACCTCGGACGTGGTGTCCATGAACGCTGTCACTGCGGCCCGCGACGTATCGCGCTCCGTGTCATGGGACTTTGCGGAGCCGGCACGCACGGACAGGAGCTCAAGCTCGCCACCGCCGCCGGCAATGACGAGACCGCCCGTCGCCGTGGCGCCCAGCCCGGACACCGGGGAGCCGCCCAGCACCTCGTGCTCGATCGCATGCCGCGCCTCCAGGTCGACTTCGACGAGGGTCCCGGTGGGCGTTCCGACCCAGAGCACGCCGGGTTGGGATCCGAACGCGATGTTGTGCCGCGACCAGGCGTGCAACTGATCGAGCCACTCCTGCGGGTACGGGAAGCCCGGGTTCGGTTCGCCGAGAGTCGTCGCCAGTACGCGGTGGAGCGAAGGAAACTCGAATACCTCCAGTGAGTTCTCGTACGCGTTGCCCCTGATCGCAAGATGGCGTCCGTCACCGCTGAAGACCGGTGTCTCGTAACCGTCGGCATCCAGGATCAGCGCCCGGCGAAGCACTCGCATCGCGGCAGGGGCGGTCCCGTCGTCAACCCGCGCGAAGAGTCCGAGCGTCGCTCCTTGATCACTGCACAGGGTGGCCACCAACCCGCCGCCGGGATGCTCCGCGACCCCCGTGTCCCAACGTGGGCCCGCGCCGACGGTTCCTGAAGCGAGGTCGAGGACGTCAGAGCTCTCCCATGCGATGTCTTCGTCCCCGGACGACGGCGATGCCCACAACGTCCGGCCGTCCGGGCTGAATGCCAGACTGCGGTAATCGGCCGTGGCCGGAGAACCGTCCAGTTCACAGAGCCCTGCAGGGGTCCACTGCACCACTCCGTCCTCGCCCGCCACCACGAGCAGCGGCTGATCCGGATGCCACGCCACAGCGGGTGTCCGCTCCATCCGGTCCCGACCGAGGGCATCGCCGTAGACACGCGACTCGGCTCCGACGGACCCGAGTTCCCACAGATGCCCCGTCTCGCAGCGCCACACATGGACCGCCGGACGCTCCGAGTCCAAGCCGGCGACGAGGGGAAGCCTTGGATGACAGGTCAACCGCTCGACAGGGTGCCCGCCACTGACTCGCACTCGTGCAACCGTTTCAACAACAGTCACCGCAACACCTTCGGTCTCGGGCCCGATGCAGGGCGGTCCAGGCGCCAGACCACCTCGATGCCGCTGCCTGAGGGAGCCGCGGGTGGTATTGCCCGCTCACGACGGACTTCGGTGAACCCCAACCGGCGCGGAATGCCACCACTGGAGGTGTTGGCCAGGTCGTGCGCGATTTCCACGTACTCCACGTCCGGCAGGGCGAACATCTCGGTGATCATGGCTGCCGTCGCTCTCGTGGCGATGCCCCGGCCGGTGGCGGCGGGGTGCAGCCAGTATCCCAACCTCCACCCCTGTGGCTCGGCCGCGCGGTAGGTCTGGCACATGCCGATGAGCATGCCGTCCTTGGAGATCGCGTAGTTGTACGCGTCGCCGGTCGCCCACTTCGACTCGGAATTCGTGAGAAAGTCTCGGGTGCTCTCCTCACTGTGACCGGCGACCCACGGCATCCACGGGCGCAGATGGTCCAGCGATTCCTCGATCAACTTGAACGTCGGAGCGAAGTCGCTCTGCGTCCGCCAGCGGCGCAGGACGAAGTCCCCGCACGCGATGATCCGACTCGGTCGCTCCATGCAGCCATGATTGTTTCGCGGGGCGGATCATCGCAATGGGATAGGAGGAACCGGTGGGCCTCAAGCGTGCTCGGGCCTGCTTGTACTCCAGTCCAGGCGCAGGACGGCGAGGTCGTCGGTGTGCCGGCCGGCATTGAGGGTGCGGGTCGCGGAGATGAGCTGGTCGAGGTGCGTGCCGGGGTCCGGCGTGTGGATCGTGTCGATGATGCGCAGCAGGCCGTCCACTCCGAGCCGGGTGCCCGTGCTGTCGGCGAAGCCTTCGACGAGGCCGTCTGTGTAGGCGATGAGGGCGCCGCGGGCAGGCAGCGCAAGGGTGGTGGCGGTCCACTTGCCCAGTCCGGGCGCGATACCGAGGGCGACGCCGTGGGCCGCCGTGACTTCCTCGGCTCCGTCGGGGGTGACGAGGAGAGGCTCGTGGTGACCGGCCAGGTGCAGGGTGAGGGTGGCCGCCTGGGGGTCCAGGGTGATGAGGGTGCACGTGGTGAACAGGTCACTGCCGGTGCGTTCCGCGATGTGAATCTGTTCGAGTAGCTGGAGCAGGTGCTGGTCGCGGTGGCCGCCGAGGGTCAGAGCGCGCCAGGCTATGCGGAGGCAGACGCCGAGTGCGGCCGCGTCGGGGCCGTGACCGCTGACGTCTCCGATGATGGCGTGGACCTGCCCGTCGCCCGTCTGGACGACGTCGAGGAAGTCGCCTCCCAGCAGCGCCTGGGTCCGGCCGGGATAGTAGCGGCTGGATGCGGTGACGGAGGTGGAGGACAGCAGTGGTTCGGGCAGCAGTCCGCGTTCCAGGCGGGCGTTTTCCTCGGCACGCAGCCGGCCGATCTGGAGGGCGGCGTTGGCGCGCTCGGCCTGCTTTCGCTGGACGGCGTAACGGACGGCGCGTTGCATGAGGTCCGGTTGGACCTTGCCCTTGATGAGGTAGTCCTGCGCGCCGGCGGCGAGCGCGTCGACTCCGGCCCGGGGTTCGTCCAGTCCGGTCAGGACGATGATGGCGGCATGGGTGTCCGCCTGGATCAGCTGGACCGTGTCCACACCGGACGCATCGGGAAGGTGCAGGTCGAGCAGAATGCAGTCGACCGGGTCCGAGGCGAGTGCCCTGTTCGTCTCGGCGGCCGTCCGGCAACGCGCGAGGGTGTGCGGCAGGTCGGTGTCGTACAGGAGTTCCTCGACCAGGAGGGCGTCTCCGTCGTCGTCCTCCACGAGAAGGATGCTGAACTGCTCGGGGCGGCGCGCGGATTGGTCGGTCACGGCTGCGTCTTTCTCTCCAGAGCCGCGGACTCGGTCCCGGCGGCGGGAAGGGTGAAGACAATGCGAGTGCCCTGCGTGTGGTCGGGGTCTATCTTGATGGTGCCGCCGTGGAACTCGACGACCTTCTTGCACATCGCCAGGCCGATACCGGTGCCGGGGTAGGCGTCCTTGGTGTGCAGTCGCTGGAAGAGGGCGAAGACCTTCTCCTGGAACTCCGGTGCGATGCCTATGCCGTTGTCGCTGACCGCGAACTCCCAGAAGTCGCCCGCCTGCACGGCGCTGATGCGGATGTGCGGCGGCAGGTCCGGCCCGCGGAACTTGAGGGAGTTCGACAGCAGGTTCTGCCAGAGCATGCCCAGTTGGGTGGTGTCCCCCACGACCGTGGGCAGCGCGTCCCGGGTGATCACGGCGCCGGTCTCCTCGACCGCCACACTGAGGTTGTCGAGCGTCCGGCTCAGCACCGCTTCGAGGTCGACGCTCTGGTAGTCGTTGTGCACGCGACCCACCCGAGAGAAGGCCAGCAGATCGTTGATGAGGACCTGCATGCGGTTGGCGCCGTCGACGGCGAAGGCGATGTACTGGTCCGCCTTCTCGTCCAGCCGGCCTCCGTAGCGCCGCTGCAGGAGCTGGGTGAAGCTGGACACCTTGCGCAGCGGTTCCTGCAGGTCGTGCGAGGCGACGTAGGCGAACTGCTCCAGTTCCGTGTTCGACCGCTTCAGCTCTTCCGCCTGCTCGTCGAGCAGTCCGCGGGCCGCCTCGCTGAACTGCAGCTCCTCCACGAGACGTCGCCGCATGGACTCCACGTCCGAGGCCAGCCGACGCAGGTCGGCGGGACCCGTTCCCTGGAGGGAACGATCGAAACGGCCCTGCGCGACCTCGCGGGCAGCCGAGCCGAGCCGGCTGAGCGGATCGGTGACGCCGCGGCGCAGCCCCTCGAAGACCAAGGACGCCACCAGGACGATGACGACGGCGATGACCGTGAACGTCCAGTTCCGGAGCGACATGGCTCGCCGCAGCTCACCAGTGGCCGCCGCCCGCTCGTTCTGCAGGTGCTCCTGCTGACGGGCCATCGCCCGACGCAGCGAGTCGAACGCGGCTTTGCCCTCCCCCGCTCGCTGGGAGGCGAGCCTCACGGCATCCGCTGCGGAGCCGGCCGAGACGGGTCGGGCAACGCGCTCCTGCCAGGTGTCCGCCAGCTTCTCGACCTTCGCCAGGTCGGCGCGGGCCTGGGCGTCGTCCTGGACCAGGGGACGCAGTCGCCGGATGGCGCCCTTCTCGTCGGCCACGCCCTGCGCGTAGGGCTGCAGGAAGTCCTGACGGCCGGACAGCCCGTAACCCCGGATTCCCGTCTCCTGGTTGACCAGAGCCTCCTCCACCCGCATCGCATCGATCAGGGCGGGAGAGCGCCGGTCCACCAACTCGGACGTGATCCGCGACGTACGCCACATCGCCCAGCCACCCACCGATCCCAGCGCCATCAGGACCACAAGGGTGGTGGCCACCCCGACCCGCAGCCAGCGTCGGGTGGTCCAGCCGGACAACGCACCCGCGGTCTCCAACGGCTCGGTCTTCATCGCGGTTCGGTTCTCTCCCTCTGCGATCCGGGCTACGGTTGGGTGCGCGGCAGAAACACTGTACCCACCACCTGACAAGGCATGTTGTCCCGGCCGAGATCAACGCCGTAGGGTGGCGGCATGCCTGGTCAGCCCTCAACTCCCGCTCCGCCCGGGGCGAGTGCCGCGCTGGTGGCCCAGGTGGTGAACGAACTGGCCCGGCGGGCACCCGAGACGGCCCGCACGCCGCAGCCAAGAGCGGAACGGGCTACCCCGACATCGGCCGAGCCCTGGGCATGAGCCGTCAAAGAGCCCGGCACCGTCGGCCCGAGTCGGTCACCACCAGGGCACACCGTCCCAACTCCCCTCCCACACCCCGGAGCTCGTGAACATGGCCGCCGCCGCAACCCGCCCCCATGACGTGCTGCTGGTCGAGGACGACGTCGCTGACGCGATGCTCATCCAGGACGCTCTCGCCGAGCGCGGGGCTCGCAATCTCACCCAGGTGTCCGACGGCATCGAAGCCCTGGACTACCTGCGCGATCCGGACAACGAGCGTCCCGACCTCATCGTGCTCGACCTCAACATGCCGCGCATGAACGGGCGCGAGTTCCTAGCCGTGGTCAAGGAGGACCCGGATCTGCGTACCATCCCGGTCGTCGTACTGACCACGTCGGCCGCGCCCGACGACGTCACCGGCGCCTACCGTCACCATGCCAACGCCTACGTCACCAAGCCGGTGAACCTCGAGGAATTCGAGGCAGCGGTCCGCAGCATCGACTCGTTCTACCTCGACATCGCCGTCAAGCCTCCGAAAGAGTAGGGATCGGCGCGGCCCGTCTGCGGCGGCGAGCGGAGCATGAGCGGCGCCGAGCTCGCCCAAGGCCGACGGCCGGCTGACCTGACGGACGTGTTCATCTCTTCCTCCGCGCAGAGCGGGCGCACCGTGCTGATCATGAAGGTGAACCCGTTCACAGCCAGCCGAGGTAGTCATCTCCGATACGGAGGGAATGATTTCGGCACCGGCAAGAGCGCCTGCCGGATCGTGCTGGAGATTCCCGACGACGTCACCTCCGCGCGGCCGGCGATGGTCCGGGGCGGCAATCTCACAGACCACCCCGTCGGTCCGCACACCGGCCTGCTTCCCGGGTTCCCCCGCCTCGGCCACCCGTACACAGTGTCCTGACCGCCCGGCCGAGCGACCGCGAGGTCAGCCGGCGGCGGCGCCGAACCACCTGGGCAGCCGACTGAGCAGCTCTCGCTGGTCTTCACCGACCCACGCCACGTGACCGTCGGGGCGCAGCAGCACCGCGGGCACATCCAACTCGTCGCTGACGTCGACGACATGGTCGATCCGATCCGTCCAGCCCGCCACCGAGAGCCGGCCGGTCTGGTCGAGCAGCAGCCCTCGACCGCCGTGCATCAGGGCGTAGAGGCGGCCGCGCTTCAGCTGTACGTCCCGCAACCGCCGGCCGAGCAGTTCATGGCCCTCGCCGAAGTCGTAGCGGATCCCCATCGCCGTGATCTTCTCGATCAGGTACCGGTTCACCTCGTCGAAGTCCATCAGCTGCGCCAGCAGCCGGCGTACTGCCTGGGGACCAGGCTCGGGGGACATCAGTTCGCTCTGCGCACGGCTGTTGTCCAGCACGTCCGCAGCCACCGGCTGCCGCTCGGTCTGGTAGCTGTCCAGCAGCCCCTCCGGCGCCCGGCCACCGACCTCGGCGGCCAGTTTCCAGCCGAGGTTGAACGCGTCCTGGATGCCGAGGTTGAGCCCCTGCCCGCCCGTCGGTGGATGGATGTGCGCCGCGTCGCCGGCCAGCAGCACCCGACCGGTCCGGTAGCGTTCGGCCAGCCGGGTGGCATTGCCGAAGCGGGACAGGAAGCGCGGTGAGTGCACGCCGAAGTCGGTGCCGGCGATCTCGCGTACCCGTGCTGCGAACTCCTCGAAGGTCGGCGGGACCATGCGGTCCTCGGCCAGTGCCTCGGTGCGCACGACGAAGCGGTACACCCCGTCCTCGTGGGGTGCGGGGCCGAACCGCAAGGGTGTCGCCGTGCCGAGTTCGGCCGCCACTGCGTTCAGCGTCTCCTGCGGGACGGCCACCTCCAACTCGCCCAGCAGCCACTCGGCCGTGGCGGGCTCGCCGGGAAAGCCGACGCCGAGCAGCTTGCGCACCGTGCTGCGGCCGCCGTCGCAGCCGACGAGGTAGCGCGAGCGCAGCCGGGTGCCGTCGGACAGCTCGGCGGTCACCTGGTGGTCGTCCTGGCTCAGCCCGACGAGTGCGCAGCCGCGCCGGATCTCGGTGCCGAGCTCGGTGGCGTGCTCGGTCAGCAGGCGCTCGGTTACGGTCTGCGGGATGCCGAGGACGTACGCATGCGCGGAGTCCAGCCCTTCCGGCTGGGGCTTGGGGATACCGGCGAAGAAGCCACCGAGCGGGTACTGCCGGCCGTGCGCGAGGAACCTCTCCAGCAGACCGCGCTGATCCATCACCTCGATGCTGCGCACGTGCAGACCGAGCGCACGCACCTGCCTGGTCGGCTCCGTCTCCCTCTCCAGCACGAGCACTTGCACGCCGTGCAGCCGCAACTCGCTCGCCAGCATCAGACCGGTCGGCCCGCCGCCGACGACGATCACGTCAATCATCAAAACCCCCGGTGAACGAGAACGGTTCTCGGCCGACCGCTCCACGTACCTGTTTTCCGCAGGTCCCGGCCGCCTCGGCCGGAGATTCTGCAGCACAACCGGGGCCTTGCCGCAAGGCCCCCCGTGCGCTATACGTTGAACAGGGCAAGGAGTGGGTATGCTCCTTGCCTTTGTCCGTTGTGGCCGCCGCGGGCGAACGCGCTTCCTCAACCTGTCCGTATTCCTGGATGCGGTGACCCATCACGCGAACGCTTCCGTCCCGTTCCCGGCTCGTAGAAGCCGAGCCGGCTGCGGTCGGGGAGGCGCACGACCGTGCCCGCCTCGAAGTACGGGTTCGAAACGAAACGCCCCGGGCCCGGGGAGAAGACCGGGGACAATTGATGTCGAGCGTCCTGCCTCGGCGTCTCCTTGAAGAAGGAGAGTGTCACCCGGCATATCACCCGGCATTCGGCGTAGCCGGGTCTCACTCGCTGCCGTACAGTCCAGTGCCAGACCGTCCCGTCCACCACGAGGTGCCGGATGCGTCGATCGTTGCGCACCAAGACACCGGGGAACGCCGACGCGGCACGCACGCCGTCATTTCTCCGCGAGATAGTCCTGCACGACTGACAGGAAGCTCGGATCGGGCTCCAGGCCGAGGCCGGCAGCGCGTCTGTTGTCGAAGACCGCGGGCCACGAGGCCACGATGGCCTCGATGGCAGGGTCAGGCGCGATGGTCACCAGGTCCGCGGCGGCGTCGCCGGCCACCTGCCGCAGCGTGGCGAGCATCTCGTCGACCGAGACCGTGAGCGCGGGAAGGTTGACCGGCGTCGGGCCTTCGAGCCGCCCCGGCCCGAGGCCGCGCTCGGCCTCGGCGATGCGGAGGATTCCCTGGACCGTGCGCCGTGGTGAGGCCAGGGCGACGCGCAGGTCGGGCTGGACCGGGCAGGTCGCCGGGAGCCCCGCCAGCGGTTCGCGGATGATGCCGGACAGGAAGCCGGAGGCGGCGGCGTTCGGCGGGCCCGGGCGTACCACGACGGTCATCAGGCGGGCGACGCGCCCGTCGAGGAACCCGCGGCGCGTGTAGTCCGCGATCAGGTTCTCGCAGATGAGCTTCTGCGTGCCGTAGCTCGTCTGGGGCCTGGGC
>NZ_JBHYKH010000079.1:13791-24644 GCF_042741275.1 Streptomyces sp. NPDC058964 | reverse complement strand
CCCGGGCCCGGCGGTCTTGGGGTCCCACGCGGTCGGGGGCCGGGGGGGGGTGGTCCGCACACCCCCCCCCCCGCGCGGCGCGACGCGGCTCAGCCGCCGACCGTCCGAATGCGCCCCAGGGTTCGGGTGTGGGTCCTCACGGTGCCGGGGTCGCCGGGCATGTGGCGTCGGCGGCCGGCAGACGCCCGGTGAGCAGGTACTGGCTGCCGTGACGGTCCATGCAGGTGTTGCCGTCGAACAGGTACTGGCCGTGGTTGCCGCCGCCCGCGACGACGAGGCGGGAACCGGCCAGCGCCTGGTGCATGCGCCGTGCGCCCTGGACCGGAGTCGCGGGGTCGTCCTTCGCCTGGCGCAGCAGGACCGGCGGCACCTGCACCGAGCCGATCTTCACGGGCCGGGCCGTCGGCGCTTTCCAGAACGCGCAGGGCGCGCTGTACCAGGTGTTCAGCCAGGCGAACAGCGGAGCCTTGGGGGCCGACGCCGTCGTGTCCCGGTGCCAGGCCGACCAGTCGCGGGGCCACGCGTCGTCCACGCAGTTGTAGGCGAGTTGGGCCGGGTTGACGCCGCCGAAGGCGAGCTGGTCGGTGGCGTCGAGCAGTGCGCTCGCATCCCCGCGCCGGTATGCGGAGACGTCCTGGGCCACGTCTGCCCAGGTCAGATCCGTGTACATGGCGGAGGCAAGCAGATCGTCCAGCTCGGCGCTGCCCGCTCTGCCGCCGGCAGGGTGAGCGTCCAGCTTCTTGCGGACGGCGTCCCACGCGGCCGACACCTCCACTCCGCTGGCGCCCAGGTGATACGTCCCGTCCTTCCTGGCGACCCACGCGAAGAACTGGTCCGCCCGGTGCTGGAGCGCCAGGTTCTGGTCGAACTGCGAGGCGTAGGTGGTAACGCTCGGATCGACGACGCTGTCGAGGATCATGCGGCCGGTGTGCGACGGGAACAGCGTCGCGTACGTGGCGCCGAGCCTCGTCCCGTACGAATAGCCGAGGTAGTCCAGCTTGTCGCGGTGGAAAGCGGTACGGATCCGGTCCATGTCGCGGGCGGCGTTCTCAGTGGTGATGTACGGCAACAGCGCCTTGGCGTTCGCGTCGCACTGCTCGGCGACCTTGCGGGCCACGGTGCGCCGCGCCTGCTCCTGCGCATCGGTCGCGGGCGTGTACGGCGCGGCGGGATGCTTGATCAGTTTCTTCGTGTCCCCACAGGAGACCGGGGTGCTTGCACCGACGCCGCGCGGGTCGAAGCTGACCACGTTGTACTTCGCGCCGACGTCGCCGGGCATCGAGCTCCACACCAGCTTGGCCGTGCCGATACCCGACTCGCCCGGCCCGCCCGGGTTGACCACGAGGGTGCGCGGGGCGTTCAGATCGCCGGCGATCGACAGGGTGAGCTTGATCTGCCGGCCGTCCGGCCTGCCGTGGTCGAGGGGCACCTTGATGGTGGAGCAGTACGTACCGCGGGGCGCGTCGGAGCCCGCGGGGCAGGTGGACCAGTGGAGGGCGGCGGGCCCGGTGACCGCGACGGCCGGCGCCGCGCCGGCCGTCTGCGACCCGGCGAACGCAACGAGCCCGAAAGCGGCAGCCACGGCCATACCACGTCGTATGAGGGGAGAGATCCGTCTGGGCAAGTGTCCCTGCTTTCCGGTCAGTTTCGCTGCAGCCGGAAAGCAAGACGAGACAGAGAGCCAAAGGGTTTCTTCCGCACAGCGTTGTTCCTGAACAGGCCTTCTCCGGTCGACCACTTCGGTGCATCGCCGGGGCCGCCCGTCCTTGCAGACGCGGGTCGCGAAGGCGCCAAGCAGCAGGCGTTCGGGGCCGGTTGGCGGCACCTCGGGGTGCCCGGCCACACGCGTCTCGAACGAGTTCCAGGGCCTGCATGTGCTTGCCGCTTACGGCGCGCAGCAGCTGCGGCTGCTCACCTTCCACCTCGAGCAGACCGGCCAATGCTGAACGAGCCCTCCCAGCCATTCCCTGCAAATACATGGCCTCTACTTGTGCAGCAAGAAGCTTTGACGTCGCCCGGGTGCCCGCTCTTGGAATAAGCCCTGTAGCGCCCGAACCAGGAACCCACGGGACGACGTTTTCCTGAGGCGTTACGTATTGGCAGGATGATCCGCTCGCATCGCAGAGCAGTTGAGGATCGGGCTCCCCAAAGATCTGATTGAAAACGAATTTCAGCGCGCGCAAAGCTGGATCATTCGCATTGCCTTTGTAGGGGCCGGGCGTCGGCGTCGGCCCTGGGCTCGGGCTCGGGCTCGGGTCATCGCCACCGGTGGCTGCCGTGTTCCCTGAACTACTCGTGTGCGACGTGCCGGTCACCGTCGGCGCGGCCCTGGTTGAGGTTTTTGTGCAGGCCGTTGAGGCTGCCGGTGTAGCCGAGTTCCTTGATCTCGTGGAAGAGATGGAGGACGGGGACGCCCGGCTCGTTGGTCCGGCGACGATGCAGGTATTCGCGGTAGGGGTCGACAAGAGTGGGCCGGTAGGCCGGTGCGATGCGCAGACCGGTGGGCTCGGGCATGCGGGCGTAGCGTTTGACGGTGTTCAACGCAAGGCCGAGGCGGCGGGAGCAGTCCAGCAGGCCGACGCCCTGGCCGAGCAGCGCGTGGATCTTGTTCCAGCGTTCACGGGTGGTCTGTTCGCGGATGCCGCCGGGCAGCGGCGGGTTGAGGGCGGCGGCCCAGCAGGCGTCGTGGGCGCGGACCTCGAGCTGGACCTTGTCGCACAGGTTGCGCCACAGGTGCCAGCGGTCGCTGACCTGCACCGCATGGGGCAGGGCACGGCGGATAGCCTCGGCATAGGTGGCCGAGCCGTCCCGGCATACGACCTCGATGCCGGGATGTTTGCGCAGCCAGGCTTCCAACGGATCGGCGTCTCGGCCGGGCAGGACCTCGATGCGCCGGCCGGTGACAGCATCGGTAATGATCGTGGCGTAGCGGTGACGGCGCCGCAGCGCGAAATCGTCCACGCCGATCACCCGCGAGACCGGTGCCTCGGGCACCGGCAGACGCCACAGCCACCTCAGCACGGTACTGCGGGAGACCGGCATGGCCAGCAGGTTGGCCAGACGGGCGCCCGCCCGGCCGCATAACTCCCGTGCCACCGCGGCTATGTGCCCGGCCAGCCGCACCGTCCTGCGCTGATGACGTTCCAGCAGCCCGGGAACCTGCTCACGGAAGGTCTGCCGCGCACAGCCCAGCACCGGACAGACCAGCCGCCGCACCCGCAGCCGAACGACGACCTGCCGGCCGTCGACCGGCACGTCCGCTACCGTCCGGCCGTGATACCCGTGCACCTTCGTCGTCGGCATCCCGCACACCGGACACGGCACCGCGACATCCCGGGTACAGGCCGTGACCACGACCGCGTCCCCGGCGTCCGTAACCCCCTCGACCACCACCCCTGACAGCCCGGAAAACACCGTCGCGACAAGCGAGTTGACATCCATCACAAGATCATGATCACCGATGGCTACCCACCGTCACCACCGACTACGGGCCAGACCCGTTGATTGGACAGACCCGGTGACCGCGTTGCTGTGACCGCGTCCTCCAGCGGTGTCCCGAAGGAAATACACAGACGCCTCGATGCTGCAGTGCGCACCGCGCCGCGCCGTCGGCGACCGCACCGGCCAGCCCCATCCCTTGTCTGCGCGGAGGGTGACGGTCCTGCCAACCGCATGCCGAACCGTCAACCAACTTCGCGCGTTACGCTGAATCTGTCGCTTCCACTCGAACCAACCCCATCGGTTCAAGGAGTGGAATCAGTTTGTCCAGATACCAGCCGAAGTCACAGAAACGAGAGCCCGGCAGCACCTTTGGATTGATGCCAATAACGCACGAAACCGTTTCACGCCCAGGATGGAACAAGAAGTCACCGCCACTATCGGAATCCGGGAAATAGAGCGTGATTCCCACAGTCCGCTCTTTCCATCGCTCAGCACTCACGACCGAAATGAAGCTTGCCAACTCAGAATCTCTCCCCTTCCTCCAGTCGAACATCCCGTCTTCATCGACCAGGTACGACACCTCACCATCGAACGACGCACGCATTTCCGCCCCCATCAGACGGCGGATAACTGCGGCAACATCGAAAGACTCACCGAAGGTGAAGTCGATATCGATAGACCTGCTCACTACAGTCCAGTTTCCTTTCTTGATCCGATTACCTAGGGATTACTTCCCACGGAATTCCCTTTTTAGCGAGCCACTTGGTGATCGGCGCAGGGATGGGATTTTCGGAAATCACCCGGTAGGGTATTCCGCGATCGGCGGCGATGCCCGCCTTCTGCCCTTCGGTTGAGTAAAATTTACTCAACCTCTTGGGGTCCTTCAGTGTATCTTCAAAGAACCTTCCCGATTTCGCCTCGTACCACGTCCCCTTCCCAGTTACAGGATCTATGTAGGCGCCATCGAACTGCCGACCCTTTTCAGAGAAACCGTCGCCACCACCCAGCTTTTCCTGGAGGGATGCTTCGTAGCTGTCCCCGGATTCCTGGGCTGCTCTTCCACCACTACTAGCCTGCCCGTCCGCCTCACGGAAAGCCCTGCCGAGCTTGTCCGAACCGGAGTTAAACCATCCGGTTCCGACGTATGTCATTCCGGCGCCCGATGCCATAGACGGGGCACCCGCACCACACAAAACCCCTACGCCACATTCGACGACTCCGGAGGCAAAGAGCCCCGTGCCCAAGACGTCAGTGAACGCGCCGCCCACCGTTTGGGCGAGTCCAGTCCAGAAGTCGCTGTTCTGAACCACACTGTTCAGGTAGTTGCCGAGGTAACTGTTGCTGTCGCTGGGGCCCTTGACCGGGGCGCCGCAGTCTTGTGGAAGCCCGGTTCGGGCGCAGCGATTGCTGGCGCCTGAGTCTGAGCTGACATTTCCGGAGCTGCTCGTGGGCGCTGTGCCGGTCTGGTTGTAGTGGATTTTGCCGCAGCTGCCGTGGTGGCAGCTGCCGGCGTTGGGGTTGCCGGGATCGATGGGGCCGTCCGTGATGACGTTCCCCGAGCCGTCGCCCTTGGGTGTGCCGACGCCACAGACATCGGCGAAGCACAGGCCGGTCGGGTCGGACTGGGTGACCGGTGTGTTGCCGGCGTAGCTGTAGCCGTTGAGCGACTGGTGCTGGTCCAGGCTCAGGATCGGGTCGACGCTGATGAACTGCCCGATGGTGGGGTCGTATTCGCGAGCTCCCACGTGCGTCAGGCCGGTCGTGCCGTCGGCAGGCTTGCCGAGGAACGCCTTGTCGTCGGGCCAGGACGTCGGCTTCGTGCCGCGCGGGGCTCCGAAAGGTGTGCTGTAGCGCTTGGTGATCGCGTATGTGCTCGCGTCGAGGGCGATGCTGGACGTGCCGTGCTGGTCGGCGGTCAGAAGGCTGAGCTTCGAGCCCGATACTCCGGACGTCGCCGTGCGGACAGCGATGGTCTGGCCGTTCGCCGTGTAGGAGCGCGTGGCGGAGGCGGTCTTCGTGGTGCCCTTGGTGGTGAGGTGGAGTTCTGTGCCGGCGCCGAGGTAGAGGACGGTTTCGCCGTCTCCCTTGGCGCGGCGGATCAGCAGGTCGCCGCCCGCGTCGTAGAGGTAGCTGGTCTCCTTGGTGCCTTCGGTGAGCTTGGACAGGTCGCCCTCGGTGTTCCAGGCCAGGGTCTGCTGGGCCGTGGGGCCGGGGCGGGAGGTGGTGTTGCCGGTGCTGTCGTAGGAGTAGGTGGCCGTGCGGGAGCCCGTGGTCTTGTCCAGCGTGTGCGGCTTGTTGTCGGTGGGGTCGTCGTAGGTGTACGACGTTGCCTTGTCGCCCGAGGCGGTGTGCTGCGTCTCCGTCTTGCGCTGGCCGGCGCCGGTGTAGGTGTACGACGTCCAGTACGGTGCCGCCCCGTCGAGGTTGGCCACCGTCCGGCCGGAGGCCGAGCAGTCCGCCGTCTTCGGGGTCCAGGCCTCGCTCAGGCGGCGGTCGCCGTCGTAGGCGAAGCACTGGTAGTCGGCCTTGGCCGTGCCACCTTGCGTGGTGGCGTCGAAGATGGAGGTGACGTTGCCGGCGTCGTCCTGGGTGAACTTCAGCTCCTGCGGCATGTAACCGTGCACGTCGTCGGTGACGTAGGAGCGGGTGAGGCGGCGGGTGCCCTCCTCGTAGTCCCAGTTGAGGTACGCCTTCTTCGCCGAGGACGCACCGTCCATGCCCAGCGTGAGCTGGCGCAGGTCACCCTGCGGCGAGAAGGCGGCACCCTGCAGGTAGCCGGTGGTGCCCTTCGCGGTGAGCTGCCCCCCGAGGGCGTTGTAGGTGTAAGAGACTGCCTCCGCGGCCAGACCGCCCACGGCTGGGGCGGAGTACTGGCTGATCGAGCCGTCGAGGTTGTAGCCGGTGGAGAACGACAGCTTGTTCGCCACGTACTTGTCGGATACCAGGGGTTCCGAGTCCGGCAGGATCAGCTGGTTGGCGGTCGCGTGGTACATCGCGTCGAAGGCCGTGACCTTCTCGGTGTAGGCCTTGCCGCTCACGCCGCCGTCGTATCGGGTGGCGGTGTCCTGCTGTCCCTTGGCGACCTGGTCGTAGCCCCAGGTGGCGAGTTTGTCGGTGTCGGTCTTGTCGGCCTGCCACATGTCCGTCTTGCGGCCGAGGTCGTCGTAGGCGTAGATGAGCTTCTTCGACTGGTCGTCGTTCGGGGTGGTGCTGATGGCCTGGTCGAGGCTGTTGTACTCGGTGGTGGTCTTGCCCTTGTCGGGGTCGGTCGTCGTGACCTGGCGGCTGAAGAGGTCGTAGGTGTACGACCACTTCGTCTGGTCGGGGCCGGTGATCGTCTTCTGCTGGCCGGCGGGGGTGTAGGTGTAGTCGGTCGTGGTGAAGTCGGTGCCGGTCGGCTTCGGGCCGGCGTACTCCCGGCGCTGGGTGGTCTGGCCGAGCGCGTTGGTGACCACTGCGGTCGCCTGGCCGCCGGCCGGGGCGCTGGTGGCGACGGTGTCACCTGTGTAGGTCGTGTCGGTCGTCCAGCGCGTGACGCCGTGGACCTTCGTCACGGCCTTCGTCGCCCGGCCTGCCCCGTCGTACGTGGTGTCCGTCTGGGTGGGCGCCTGGCCCCCGTCGATCTCCGCGGCCTGGGAACTGGGCGGTGAGGTGCTGTCCCAGATGTCGGACTGCTGACTGACCGCGAGACCTCGCGCGTCGTAGAGCGTCAGGGAGATCAGCCGGCCGCCCTGTGGGGTCGGTGACTGAGTCTGGCGCGTGCGCAGCAGGGAGTCGTAGAACTCGTAGGTGGTGTTGTAGCCGGATCCGTCGTTCTTGAGGGTTCCGGTGGACACCCAGGGCATGCCCGAGCCGGTGACGTGGTAGTCGTAGACGTAGTTCGGGGTCTTGCCCAGCACCTTGGAGCGGTTGGGCAGCCAGAGTTTGGTGATGCGGCCGAGGCTGTCGTACTCGCTCTCGGTGACCTTGTTGTTCGGGTCGGTGGCCTTCAGGGTCGCGCCGGTCGCGAAGTCCAGCGCCGCGGTGGTCTTGTACTTCCTGGCGTCCTCGACGGCCGTTGAGGTCAGCGGGCCCGAGCTCTCGGGTCCGTATGTGGTCGACGAGACCGCCAGGTTGTTGGTGTCGGTGATGACCTTGGGCCGCCCGAGGGTGTCGTAGGTCGTCCCGGACACCTTCTGCCAGGTGGGGGCGTCGTCGCTGCCGTACCCCTTGGCGCGGCCCGTCCAGGAGGCGTCGCCCTTGGTGGGCTTCTGCGACGCCGACCAGGTGGTGGCGGTGCTGTCGTCGTAGACGGTGGCGGTGTCGGAGACGACATCACCCGCGCGCTTGGAGTCGGCGGGCAGGTCGAGCGCCGAGTCCGCGGTCGCGCACGACTTCGCGACGGTACGGGTGCGGGACACCAGCGAGTTGATGCCCTTGTCGTCGTTGCGGGCGTACCAGGTGCGGGTGCACTTCTCGTCGTCCTTGACCGAGTCGTCGCCCTCGTCCTCGACGGTCTCGGCCATGCCGTAGTCGTCGTAGGCGGTCTTCACCGTGTGCACGCGGTCGTACGGTGTGATCTTGCTGGTGATGTTGGTGCGGGTGTGGGTGGCGGCGGTGCGCACGTAGTACGCCTCGGTGTCCGCGTACGACTTGTGCTGAGTCGCCGTCTTCTTCGACCACGGGTCGTTGACCGTACCGCTGACTTCCGAGTCGCCGTCGTAGGTCACCGACTCGCGGGTGAAGCCCGCGTACTGCTCGGAGTCGGTGATCTCGCCGGCCTTGATGCCGGAGACCGTGACGGTCTTGCGCTTGTCGGGGTCCGGGGTCTTGCCGTCCGGGCCGAGGACGCGGTCACCGTTCATGCCGCGCAGGTAGACCGTGGTCTCCTTGCTCTGCGTGCCGGTGGAGATGCCGGTGAGGTGGGTGACCTGCTGGTAGCCGCGCCAGATGGACCAGGTGCGCTCCTTGGCGGGAGTCAGCGGGTCCTCGTCGTAGTGCCAGGCACCACCGCCCGTGTACTGGTAGCTGTGCTGTACGGCTTCCGAGCCGCCCTGGGGGTCGGTGGTGGACACCGAGCTGACCGGGTACTTCTGGAACCAGTCGAGCTTCGGGTCCTTCTCGCCGTTGGGTGACCAGTACACCGGGTAGCAGCGCCTGGTGTTCTCGTCCACCTTGGGCTTGCTGCCGCCCGCGGTGCAGTCCGCCTCCTTGTAGGAGACGATCGTCTGCGCTCCCGTCTCGGACGTGACGGTCTTCAGGCGGGGCTTGTTCAGCGGCAGGATGTCGTCGGCCGTGCCGTCGACACGGTTGGGCAGCATCACGTGGTCGAACTTGACCGGGTCCAGCGAGAGGTCGGTGCCGCGCTTGCCGGTGTGCCTGATCTCGTCGAGCCAGAGGGACTGGTCGGTGGAGTCACCGGTGTCGCCGGGGTCGAGGTAGAGCTGTTTGAGGGACCAGACGTCCACCGGCTCGAAGGCGGGGGTGGAAGCAGCCGCGTTCCAGGCGTAGGTGGTGATCGCCGTCAGCCGCTTGCGGGTGAAGAACGACGGGCCGACGTTGCCGGTGCACTTGTCGCCGTCCTTGCAGATCGAGTCGAAGGGCACGTCCGGCCAGTTGTCCCGGGTGTCCTTGGTCAGCGAGTCACAGCCGCTGCCCGAGGCCAGGCAGCGCTCGTCGTAGGAGAGGACCACCTTGTCGGAGGCGGCCGGGGAACCGGAGAAGAGGGCGCCGGCGCGCTGGCCGTAACGGATCTCCTTCAGGTAGCCACCGCGGACGTAGTCGGTGCCGGTGTTGTCGTTGCCGAGCATGTCGTAGTTGTTGTGCTCGGCCGTGTACCAGTACGACTCGGCGTTGCCGTGGGTGTCCTCGACGTAGTCGAGGTTCCAGCGCCAGGCCTGCGTCCTGTGCCGGCCGGAGAAGGAGTCACCGCTGCTGTAGCCGGGTTCGCCCTCGTCGTCACCGAAGACGGGCACCGTCCACACCGACTGGGTGCGGTCGTCCGAGCCGGCCCCGTCGAGCTTGTTCAGGCCGAACACGTACTTGGTGCCGTCGCCGGTGACGACCGTCCAGTACTCGCCGTCGTCGTCACCGTTGTCGGCACCGGTGGAGTGGGTGACGGTGGAGGCGTCGTCGTCCTTCAGCCGCCACTTGCCCGTGGTGTCGTCCTTGACCAGTTCGGTGGACTTGCCGTTCAGGACGAGTGAGGCGTTGTCGTACTTCCAGCACAGGTCGTACTTGCCGTCCTGGCCGTCGTCGTCGCAGGAGCCGTACTTGCGCTCGATGTAGGAGGAGGTCAGGTCGAAGCCCGTGCCGACCTGGCTGCCCTGGTTGTTGGAGTTGGCGGTCTGTCCGTCGACAGCCCCGGAGTCGTACGAGATCGACAAGCCCGGCTGAGGGCCCGCCGCGGCCGGAGGCACACGCAGCGGGTAGGACCAGGTGAAGGAGCCGGACGAGCCGCCCGCCTCCCACGTCGAGGACGCGGACAGGGGCGTCGCCTTGTAGTCACCGGCACCGGACTTGGTGCCCGCCGCGACGGCCAGCAACATCGGCCGGGCACCGGAGGAAAAGGCCACGGGCGCCGAGAGGCTGTCCTTCTCACGGTCGTTCACCGTGTCCAGGGCCAACCGCCTGTGGCACTTCGCGGCGGCTGGATCCTTGAGAGCACAGTCCGCCAGGCGCGTCACCTGAAGGCGGCCCGCCCAGTCACCGCCGTAGGCGGAGGCGAAGGCCGAGTAGTCGACGCCCAGCCGTGCCCTGCCGCCGGCCTGCGGGCCGGTGAGTTTGAGGACCACTCCCTTGACGCCCAGCTCGGCGGTCGCCTTCTGGTCGAGGACGTCGACCGTGACGGACTTCGCCTGCTTGCCCTTGCCGGGTGCGGTGACGGTGACCGGCAGGGAACCGGGAGCCGCTTTGGCCGTGCCCTTGGCGGGGACGGTCAGCGACGCCTTGCCGGCCTTCGGCCAGGCAGTCCTGCGCTGTTGGTCGTGGCGGGCCCGTGCGGCCGCAGCCAGGTCGGCCTCGTCGGCCCTCTTCACCTCCGCCGCCGCCTTCCTGTTCACCTTGGCGGTGAAGGGGCTGACCTTGGTGGCGTGCGGGGCTTCGAGGTGGGGACGTCCCAGGGGGTCGGTGTCCGCGGCGAAGGCGACGGGGGTGAGCAGGCCCGGCAGGAGAGCCAGGCCCGTGGTCACCGCGATACGACGGGACCAGCGTGTTCTGTCTCTGCCCCTGCGGCCTGATGACGGCCTGGGTATGCCAAAGGAATTCATGGCGGTTCTTCCTACGCGGCGTCCGGCTGTGTCAGGCGGGACGCGTGCCGTTGAGGAGGATGAAAGGAAATGGGGTGGGGTATTCAGGCGCCCGGGTGGGGGGGGGGGGCCCCGCACAGCGGGGGGGCCCCGCCCCCCCCGGGCGGGGGGCCCCCCCGGGCCCCC
>NZ_JBHYKH010000079.1:0-13781 GCF_042741275.1 Streptomyces sp. NPDC058964 | reverse complement strand
GTTGGGGGGGGTTCCCGCGGCGGGGGGGGGTAGCGCCCCCCCTACCACGCCCCCCCCCCCCCCCGCCACCGCGTGTCAGGTGCCGTCCGGTGTGTCCAGCACCTGGGAGAGGATCTGATCGGTGCTCAGCGCCCCGGTCCACACCCGCAGGGACTCCAGCGAGCCGGGCAGGTAGTACCCCGTGGATCCACCGGCCGCTCCCCTGCCCGCCGACAGCACGCCGGTACCCTGCTGGGCCGCGGAGAACCCGGAGTTGTCTTCGCCGGGCTGCTCGGTCCCCCCCACGTACAGGTGCAGTCGGCCCAGCCGGTCCTCGGTCTTGGACGCATCGGCCGGGTCGGTCCACTGCCACGACTCCTGCGCGTTGAACACGCCCGTGACATCCACCCCGGTGCCGACCTCGGCGGGATCGGCGGCTGCCACCTCCGCGCTCTGAGTGACCTTGCCGTCCGGTCCGACGGCGGTGCGGGTGAACTTCCACTGGTAGGTGTCGGCTGCGGGTTTGATCACCCACAGAGTCCAGGAGGACTCGCCGCCGATCGCCTGACCTGCCACCTGAGCCTGATAGCCGACCGGCTTGGCCGCCAGCTTGTCGGCATCCAGCCTCACGTGAGCCGAAACGGTGAATGAGCCGGTCTCGTCGACCACCGGGCCGGCGGCCGAGGCATAGCCCGATGTCCCGTCCAGCACAAGAACATTGTTGTCCTCATCCAGCACCGCACCGCTGGACGACAGCGCCAGCGCCGGCACGGGGTAGGACGTGAGTTCCTTGACCTGGGTGCCGGTGGAGGAGGCGGCGTCCCAGTCCGCGACGAGCTCGTCGGCCGCCACGCCGTCCTGCGCAAGTTGCGCCTCCTGGGCGACCTGCTCCGGAGTGAGCGCGTACTGCCACACGGAGACCTCGTCGATACGGCCGCGGAAGTTCTCTCCCCCGACCCCACCGACCAGCGAACGGCCGAACTGCAGGCCGGCCGTGGACGTCCACGGCTGGTAGGCGGAGGACAGATCGTTCAGCACCACCGGCTTGCCCTGCGGGCGGCCGTTGACGAACAGCTGGATGGTGTCGTTCGTCTTGTCGGTGTCGCCCTTGGTGTCGAAGACGGCTGCCAGGTGCGTCCAGACATTCAGTGGGGGCGGCCCGGCGTCGGCGACCGACCGGAGGTAGACCGGGTTGTCCTTGACGTCGGCTGCAGTGCGGTTGAACACCCACTTCTTGTAGCTCGGGGAGTAGTACAGCGTGAAGGCCGAGGCGAGGCTGCCCGGGGCCGACAGCACCACGTGGGTCTGTGAGGCGTCAGTCAGGTAGACCCAGGCGGAGACGGTGAAGGAGTCCTTGGTGTTCACCGCCGGTGCCGCGGTAGCCGCGTAACCATCACGCGTGGTGTCGGTGCTGCTGTCATTGAGGTACAGCGAGTGGTCGGACTCTCCGCGGCGCCCGAGAGTCGACCAGCCGGCGTGGGAGGTGTAGAGGGTGACGTCGTGCCGTGTGCCTTCCGAGGCGGTGTCCTTGGCGACGGTCGTTCCCGAACCCGGGGCTGCGTCGTCGAAGTGCCAGCGACCGATGGCTCCGGCGGCGGGAGCCACCTTGAAGACGAACTCGGCGGGCGTGCCCCACCGGTTGTGCACGTCCTTGGCCCGCACCGACAGCACCTGGGTGCCGGCAAGCGGTGGTTTCACGTCCTTGACCTGGACCTTGAGATCACCGGAGACCTGCTTGGCCGGTGTGGACAGCAGCTTCCACTCATAGGCGGTGTTGTCTGTGTGCCCGTTCGTGATGTCGGCCGCGTTGGGCTGGAAGGTGAAGGAACCAGGCACTCCCGGACCGCCCTTGCCGTCGCACAGGTCTGTGGTGCACTCGGTGTAGGGAGAGCCGGCAGTGATGCGGGGCGCCTTGGGTGCGCTTGAGTCGATCTTGAAGTAGCACCAGGAGCTGTAGGACGACCACAGGTCGCCGCTTTTCCCGCTGTACGACCAATGCGACTGGGTTCGCGCCTTGTAGCGGTACAGGCCACCGTCAGCGCGGTCGCTGATGCGCATCTTCTCGAGGGTCTCATCCGGATGCCAGCCCGTGTCGGGCATGTGCCCCGTCCACACCTGGTGCCAGGCCGCGTCATCACCTCGTTCGACCATGTACTCGGCCTGCAGCGATCCTTCCTCGTCGCCCTTGTGGGCCTCGACCTGCGTCTGGACGCGGGCCTGGATCATCGGATCCTTCCGGGTGACGATCAGCGGATCGGAGGAGGATTTGTTGCAGTAGGCGGTGGTGCCGTCCCCGGGAATGACGCCCACGCTGGTGGGCACGCCAGGCTTATAGGCGAAGGTGACCTGGAGTTCTGCGCTGTCGCCGAACCGCTTCCACGCGCGCGGGTCGCTCTCGTCCTTCGCGCGCAGCATGAGCGTCAGACGGCTCATCTTGCCGTCCGCGAAAGAACGTACGGTGCTCGTGAGGTTCTCGTCCGACTCATCGGGGTTGTCGTTGAACTCGATCCAGGAGTCCGGCTGGTCGGGGCTGCACAGACTCCCGCGGCCGGCCGAGACGTCGCGGTCGCCCATCAGGTCCAGCTGTTTGGGGCCGGGCCACCGGGTGCCTTCGGAGATGTTGTCGGTGCGGACCAGGTCCACCCAGTGGGGGTCGCAGTTGAACGACCACGTCTCATGAGCCCGGAAGGTGGCGTCCAGGACCTGCTTGCCGGCCAGCTTCGTGGGAGCGAACTCGAAGTACATGCGGTCGACGTAGCCGCCACCGCAGTAGTAGCCGTCGGCGGTACCGCACTTGCCAACGCCCTTGTCCCCGTCGAACATCCAGAACTTGTCGCCGTCCGAGGAGATCTTCGTACGCTCCGAGACACCCAAGCCGATGGAGGGGTCGATGTAGACGGGGTAGACGGTGCCCTTACCGCGCAGCAGACCCAGGTCCGGGTGCACGGCCACGGCGCCGTCATCCACCTTCACCGGCAGCACCGCGGTGACATCACCCTGCCCGGGCTGCGACGGGTCATCCTGCGTCTGACCCTTTACCGGCCCCCTGGTGCCCGTGCGCATCAACTGCGTCTGAGGGCCTGATCCGCTGTCACCAGCCGAGTCCCACATCTGGCCGGCCGGGCCGCGGAAAACGGCGTTGCCGTTTTCATCGATGGCGCGCAGACCGCCGCCGACGCCCGGCACCACGGACAGGCCGTCCCCGGACGCGGTGAGCTTGACCTGTTCCAGCGCCGGGTTCTGCGCCGCCTCGGACGTCTTGACGACGAGAACTTCCCGGTAGCTCTCAGCCGTGGCCGTCAGCTGCAGGTCCACCCCGTCAAAGACGTTGGCATAGGTCGCTGTCGCACCGTTCAGGGTCGGTGTCGGCAGGGCTCCAGGCCAGCCGAGGGTGACAGACCGGCCGTCCTTACCCAGCTGGATCATGTCCGATCCTGAGCCCCCGCCGGAGAAGGACAGGTCCACCACCGCGCCCTTGGGGGCTACCCGGCCGTCCCTACGGCGCTCGAGTACAGGATCGACCGTCCCCCACCCGCCGTCCTGTTCCTTCACCCGCTGCGGGCTGGTGGACTGCGTCAGCGTGAAGGAACCGTCCGGGTTCGCCTTGGTCGTGGAGTACTCGGTACGGTCCGCCGTCACCTCCACCGGCTCACCCGACGCCCGCGCCTGAGCCGAAGCAGCCGGCTCGTCCACCGGTCCGGTTGACGCCTCAGCTGCCGCCACCGGAGCCACTGTCACTGTGGTCAACGTGGGCAGCATCGACAGCGCCAGCGCAGCCACCACGCCCCCCACGAGTCTGCGCTTCGCTCTTCGCGGCTTACACACGGGCGCCACGGAACCCCACTCCGGCTTCACGGAGTCTCCCCCACGTATGGAATTTGTAAATGGTCCCGCACAGTAAATGATCTACCAACGACAGCGGTCAATCAGACGTGGCACAACTCACGCACAGGTTGCCTGAATATGTCTCGACCTGAATGGAAAAGTTCCTGACGGTCAGTCATATCACCTAGGGAGGTGGGTAATCAGAGCGGCACGTACGATCCCGACGATCAGCGACTCGCAGGGATCCAGCCGAGAGATGCCGCCGACACAGCTGTGTGGAAGGCAGAAACCCCTCCTCAGCAACCCGCCCCGCACAGGACGCACCCACAAGAGCGAGGGGTCCCGCACGGCCCGCACGGCCCGCACGGCCCGCACGGCCCTCCGCTTCGCTCCAGGTCTTCGGTGCGGGTCCGCTCCGCTCCCCCGCGTCCCGGCCCTACGGGCCGCAAACGGGAGGATGTCAGACGCCGGTCTGTCCGTCGACGAGCTCACGCACGATGTCGAGGTGCCCGTTGTGGCGCGAGACCTCCTCGATGAGGTGCAGCATGACCCACCGGAGATCCACATGCCGGCCATCACTGATGGGACGGCTGGCTGCCGCGTTCAGGTCATGCTCGGCCAGCAGACGCCGGTAATGGGCACTCTGCTCCTCGTACTCGGTAAGAAGACGGGGCAGCGGAACGTCGACGGCCTGCCGCATCTCCGGATCCGGATCCTCGTCCGTCGCCCCCGCCAGAGGGCCCACAAGCTCCTCACCCAGGAACATCACCTGCACCCAGTAATGCTCCACCCATCGCAGGTGGCTGATCAGGCCACAGATCGTCATCAGCGGTGAACCCGGCAACGGGGCTTTACGGGCATCCTCCGCGGACACCCCTTCGCACTTGGCTCGCGCCGTGTCACGGGCGTAGTCGAGAAACGTCGTCAGCTGCGTGCGCTCATCCCAGGCGGGAGGCGTATCAGTTCGCTCAGTCACCCCCGGCATCCTCCTCCACCGCGTGCCTCGCGTCGAACGAAAAGCGCCTGTCAACGCAGCTTCCTTGCAGTCGGGTTGAGCCCGGTCCGCTGCAATTGCGGAGCTGCCGGAGGCAGGTAATCCGTCGGCCTCCGCTGCGCTCCAGGCTTACGGGCTCACAGCCGCCGGTAGGCGCGGGGCTCGATCCGGCATCGCCGTGAGGGGTGCTGATCTGCTTGATCAGGTCCCCGGACATCGTTTGAGGCGCTTGCTGATGCGCGCTCCCCAAGCAGCAGAAGGCCCCCGCACCGGCCTTCCGGGGCAGGGTGGGCGAGATATGCCTAGAAGTCGCTGTCGATGCCCGTGACGGCAGGCGGGCCCAGCGGGGCCTCTCCTTCTGGGATCCCCACCTCCCGAAGTGCGGCGGCCAGGAGTTCGGCGGCGTCCGTCTGGGCTTCGTGCCGGTCTGCCGCATCCACTTCGAGACGGACGGAGAAGGTGTTGTTTTCGTTGATGGTGAGCAGGTCCAGTCCCTCGCTCTCACTCAGGCCGGTGTGCTGCGAGGACAGCTTCTCTTCCAGCGCCGCACACGCAGCGGAGGTGACACCGGTCGTGAAGGTGCCGGGAATAGTGATCACGAAGGTCGTCATTCCTACCTCCTCGTGGTGGCCTCTCGGATACCTGGTCTCTTCCGACTTCCCGTCACTGGCCTTGTGAACCAGACGCTGCCCGTCGTCCTGGGAACCCCGCACCGGCCTTCCACGTCGGTCGAGGCACTCGGTGCCGGTCTGCTCGGGCCGTCGGGCAACCGGGACTCCTGTCCCCTGTTACGGAGTGTCATGGTTCGGCGTGCGGCAGCCGTGACCGGATGCGAGCCTGAAGGGAGCCGGCACCTGACGGGCCACAGCGGCACCAGCCGACAGCCACCCACCGTCCGGCCCGTCACGCCGGGGGCCTCCGACCACACCTGTGGCGAGAGGCCCTCGTGTCTGCGCCGACGCGGCAGCCAGATGAGCCGGGTGTCAGATCACCCGGACCCGTGAGGCTTGCGGCCCCTTCTGGCCCTGCGTGATCTCGAATTCCACCCTCTGATTGTCCTCGAGGCCCCGGTACCCGGTTCCCTCGATCTCCGAGAAGTGCACGAACACGTCCGGACCTCCACCATCCTGCGCGATAAAGCCGAAGCCCTTCTCCGCGTTGAACCACTTCACCGTTCCCTGCACCACGCCGCAATCCTCCACACTGAAACCACTACGACCTCATCGGTCATGGCAGGCCGTGACTGCCTGCACCGCCCATCCCACACCCTTCGGCCAAGGTCGACCGTGTCTGGTTAGGCCGTACGGGTGAGAGGCCGGATCGACTGCGCTGGGAGGGACGGTGCTGACCGCTTCCGGAGCGGTGACACTGGCCATGCCACGGGACCGAACGGAGAGTTCGACCCGAAGATCGTGCCGAAAGGTTTCCGGCGGCCGGCGGGCTTCAGTGACAGGATCCTGGCGCTGTACGCGCGGGGCATGAGTGTGCGGGACATCCGTTCACACCTGGCCGCCATCTACGGCGTCGAGGTCTCCCCGGATCTGATCAGCACCGTAACCGAGGCGCGGTCGTGGACGAGCCGGCCGCATGGTTGCCGGGGGGCTGCCGCGGTGTGCTGTTTGGGCTGCGGAGTTCGCCGAGTCGGGCAGGGAAGTGGTCGGCGTGAGGTGTTCGGTGTCGGGGATCAGTGTGGCCGCAGTCCGTCGAAGACCACATCGAGGATTCGCTGCCGGGCGGCCGGGTCTGGTCCGAGCTGTTCCATCGCCTTGCCGGTTCCGGCCAGCAGGGCGAGCAGTTCCAGCAGGCTCAGCTCGGGGCGGACCGCCTGAGCTTGCTGGGCCCCGGTCAGCAGTGCGTCCAGCTGGGCGCGGATCGCGGCGGTGGACTCCTGCAGGGCCGAGTGCACGTCCACTCCGGCTGCGGCCAGGGCCTGGGTGAAGTCGTTCTTGCCTGCGGACTGGTCGATCAGCAGGCGGAAGCAGGCGAAGAAGGCTTCGGCGGGTTCGGATTCGGCGGCCAGCTGCGCGGTCTGGGCGGCTGTGGATTCCAGTCTGCGTACCATCACCGCTTCCAGCAGTGCCTCCTTGGTCGGGAAGTGCCGGAAGAGTGTGCCGACCCCGACTCCGGCGGCCCGGGCGATCTCCTCGGTCGGGGTGCCGACGCCGCGGGTGGTGAATACGTCCGTGGCGACGTCCAGCAGTCTGGCCCGGTTGCGGGCCGCGTCCGCTCGCAGGGGGCGTTCCTGAGCACCGCTCACCCTTCTTCACCTCTTTCCGTCGGTGGCCCGGCCCGCCTGGACAACCGGAGTCGACAGTCCGTATCGTTGGAAACGGAGTCACTGGTCCGATTCTAGCGACGGCACCTGCCGGAGGTTGGCCATGCCCGAAACGCGGTCACCGCGCGAAGTGTTCCATCAGCTGCTCGACGGCATCACCGCCGGACGGTTCTCCGAACTGGCCGAGCTCTACGCCGAGGACGCCGTCGTGGAGACCGTCTTCGAGCCGATCGGACCACGCCGGTTCGAGGGCCGCGCCGTGCTCGGGGAGCGCTTCGCGCAGGTCGCCGCGCACTCGCCCATAGAACTGACCGCGGCGAACGTGGTGATCCGGGAGACCGCCGACCCGGAGGTGATCGTCGCCGAGTGGGACTACCGGGTGCACCACCGGGTGACCGGACGGACCTTCGAGACCGCCAACATCCAGGTACTGCGCGTCCGCGGCGGCCTGATCGTCACCAGTCGCGACTACCACGACCACCTGGCCCTCGTCGTGGGCGGCGGCAACCTGCCGCAGTTGGTCGCGGCGCTGGAAAGCAGGTAGCGCCCGCATGCGGGACCGCAGGCCGCAGCTCCGTGACAGGACTGGCGGCCCGCAAAGCGTTCCGGCAGTGGCCCCCTTGTTCCCGTGCGCCGGTGGAAGTGTTTCGTGTCGTGTCCGGTCTGGCCGGCGTGAGCGGACGGCTCCGGCGGCATCGGTGTCCGGGGCCCAGCCCGGCGGATGGAGATCCGAACTGCTGCCATCGATATCCTGCGCGACGTGATCAACTCGTATGAGGGGTTTGACGATACCGGGGTTGCGATAGCTGCGGCACGTGCCGGTGCGGACGTCGTGCGCTCCCTGTATGGCCGGCGGCTCGCCCGTATCGACAAGGGAGCCGGGGACTTCGCCACCACTGCCGATGTCGAGGCCGAGAAGGCGATCCTCGACGTCATCCGTGCCGCTCGGCCCGATGACGCTGTGCTCGGCGAGGAGGGCGGGCAGCAGGGTGCTGTCGGCGCGGTGCGCCAGTGGCTGGTGGATCCCTTGTGCGGCACGCTGAACTACGCCGCCGGCAACATGCTGGTGGCCGTCAACGTGGCGCTGCGCAGTGGTGCGGCGGCGGTGGCCGACCCGTTCAGCGGCGAGGTCTTCTTCACCGACGGGGACACCGCCTGGGTGCGGCACGATGGCGCCGATGCCCGACTGGCGCCCACGCCCGCCACCGGGCTCGTGGATGTCAATCTGGACCCGCCGTTCCCCGGCGCGCCGGCGTTCAGGGCCGTGGAACTGCTGGCCCACCCCGAGTTCGTGGAACGGTTCCGGCCCCGGGTCGTCTCCACGACACTCGCGCTGGCCTGGGTCGCCGCCGGCAGGCGTGCCGCGTACGTCACCGATGGCGCCGACCTGTCCGGAAGCGTGCATTTCGCTGCCGGTATCGCTCTGTGCCGGGCCGCCGGCTGCGTGATCACCGGGACCGACGGCACCCCGGTCGGGCGGGCGGACCGTGGACTCGTCGTGGCTGCCGACCTGCAGACCCACCAGGCGCTGATGTCGATGATTCTCGACCGAGGCCGGCACCGCGTCTGAAGAGCTACCCCGCGCCGGTCTCATCGGGCCGGCGCCTGCACCGTCCCCGTCGCTGTCGAAGCTCGTGAAACTTCGGCGCACGCCCGGGTGTGGGCTGCCTCCCGAACCGGCGGACGTCGCTGCTCCTTTTTCCGCGGACAGAGCCAGCCGGTTCGCCCACTGGGGCGAGAGCCGTCTCCCAGACGTCGCAGCCAGGTGCGTCGGCCCGCCCCGGGAAGTGCCCCCGGAGCACCATGATCCCTTGAGGGGATGACATCCCGGCCATCGAGCGGACCGTCAAGGGGCGAAGCGCACATGTATGTGGCCGGCAGCGGCATCAGCGGGACCACGGCTGACGCACTGGTGTATTCCTGGTTCTTCCTGGTTCTTCCTGGTCGCTCTGTCCACGGTCTACGTCGCCTACGACGCGTTCACCCAGAATCCCGAACTCACGGTGATGAAGTGGGGCTGGGTCCTGGTGACCCTCTACCTCGGTCCCGTCGGTGCCGCGGTCTATGTGCTCTCGTGCAAGGAACCCCGGCCGGGAACCCACGAGCGGTTCGTGGCACCGCTGTGGAAGCAGGCTGTCGGCTCCACCATCCACTGTGTGGCTGGTGATGCCACCGGCATCATGATCGCGGCGGTGATCGCGTCGATGATCGGTCTTCCGCCCTGGGGCGACAGTCTGATCGAGTACATCGTGGGTTTCGGCTTCGGACTGCTCGTTTTCCAGGCCCTGTTATGCGCGACATGCTCGGCGGAAACTACCTACGAGCCGTGCGTTCCACGGTGTTCGCGCAATGGCTGTCGATGAACTGCGTGATGGGCGCGATGGTGGTCGTGCTCGTGGTCATCCGGAGCCATGTGCCGGGTACCGACGACGCCGGCAGTGTCCGCTTCTGGGCCACGTTCTCCCTCGCCGTCCTGGCCGGTCTCGCATTCGCCTACCCCGTGAACGTCTGGCTGGTGGCCAACCACCTGAAGCACGGGATGGGGACGGTAAGGGCACTGGGAGCGGGCGGCGATGCGGTTCCCAAAGCGATGGCCGCGGCAGCCTCGGCCGGCACCGCGATGGCCATGCCGCAGACCGAGGTGACCTGGAAACAGAAGGCTGCCATGGCGACGCTGACCGCCGTCTTCCTCGCCTCCGGCGTACTCGTGGCCGCGATCTTCGGACGACTGGGTTGACGCCGATGGCATCCCTGAGGCGCAACGTTGGGCTCCTGCCGAACCCGCGTGTCGTGGTCTGCGTTGCTCGCGACGTGGCGACTGGGCACGACGTGGCGGCTCGCCGCGGACTGACATACCGTCACATGCCGCGGCTTTGCGGCACAGCCTCCTGGCCTGATGCTGTCTGAGCTACAGCATGGCCGCGGAGGCCTCCGCCTCCGCCGCGCGGGTCGCCTCGGCCGTGGGCCTCGTCTGCTTCGGCCCTCAGGAGCGTCGGCTCAGGTCATGAGGGCCGACTGGGTTGCCGCTGGCCCGGTGAGGGATGCAGCCGTGTACCCGCGTGCTCATGCCCCTGGACGTCTTCACAGGGGCCGCTGCTTCCGCGTGTGTGTGGGTGGGTGGGATCAGTACGCGGAGTTGACGTTGTCGATGGAACCGTAGCGCTGGGCGGCGTAGTTGGCGGCGGCGGTGATGTTCGCGACCGGGTCGGTGACGCTCTGGGCGGTGCCGGCGACGTGGTAGGCGTTGAAGGTGGGCTGGATCACCTGCAGGAGGCCCTTGGAGGGGGTGCCCTTCTGCGCGTTGACGTCCCAGTTGTTCTGGGCGTTGGGGTTGCCGCCGGACTCGCGCATGATGTTGCGGTGCAGGCCCTCGTAGCTGCCGGGGATGCCCTTCGCCTTCATGATGGCGAGGGACTGCTTGATCCAGCCGTCGAGGCTGCCCGTGGCGGTGGTGGTGCCCTTGGGGTCGGTGTGACTGTCGCCGGCGGGAGCCGTGACGCCGTGGGCGGTCTGCGGGGCTTCGGCGGCCTGCGCGGAGGCGGGCATCAGGGTCAGAGCGGCAGTCGCGACGCCGGTGGTGGCAATGCCGGTCAGGGCGAGGTTGCGCAGGCGGGCAAGGCGGCGGGGGGTGGTGGTCGCAGTCATGGGGACTCTCCTGTCGGACGTCTTAAGGCGCCGGCCGGTGTCGGTCGCGGCCTGTAGGGCGTCGGGGCGGGGGCCCCGTGCTGCCTGCCGGAGCGGGCGGGCCCGGCGGTGTGCGCCTGGTCCGGTCCGCGGTGCTTGCGGCAACGACCAACATGGTTAGCGGCGGCCGGAACCGGACGCAAGAATGTGACGTACTACCCGACTAAGGAGAAATGTCTGAAATTTGCCCCTCTGGAGCTCTATGGCCTGCTCGCAGCGGGGCGCGACTACGACCCGCGATAGGACGTGATCTGGCTCCTATGGGTGGCGTCACGCCCCGAGCCCCCGTCCGGCCCCCTCCAGGCCCCTGACCGGGCCGGGCGGAGGGGCAGATCGCCTCGCAGGGCGTCGCGGTGATATCACTGACCGTGCCGGCCGCCACCGGGGCCCCGAGCATTCGTGCACGCACAAGACCGCGCGGGGAGCGCCGGGGGTCCCGCCTGCCTCCGGCAGCGGGCACTGCGCTCGGCAGCCGCCGGAGCCGGGGCGGCACGAGCCAGGAACCGGGGGCGTCACCTCGGCCAAAGGCCGCGCCGGCAACTGCCTGATGATCGTCATGGACGCCGGCCTCGTCCTCGTGACGGCCGCCAGTGGGCCTGCCTGAGGCCGTCACTGCTCGCACCGCTCGCGGCAGCAGCCGTCTCCGGCGTGCTGCACATGCACAGCGGCGGGCAGCGGCGCGGTACTGCAGGGTGAACGAGGCCTTGCAGCCGCCCTCCTGCGAAGCAGCGCCGAGCGCGCAGTGCACGAATCCCCGGCAGCAGTTCAAAGCGCCGACAAGCCTCATGACCTCGTCGGCGGCGCGGCTTCCCGGCCGGGAGCGTCGATCCGGCGGTACGGGCAGAGGTTTTACCCGCCCTCGGCCCCTGCGGCCCCCCGGCCGCGCTCACCGGACAACCGTCGGATCCCGCACGGCCGCTGTGCGAAACCCGGGCAAAGTTGTCCGGCGTGAACGTGTGCCAGGACATCGTCGTCTCCGGCCGTCTGCACAGCCTGGACGTCCCGGCCCGGCCCCTGCCCGGCCGGATCCACTGACAGACGTGCGTGTAACAGGACCTGTCCGATCAGGCCGGCGCACGGTCGCCTGTATGTGCCTGCACGAGCGCGCGGGTGAGGGTGAGGGTGAGGGTGCGCGAGTGGAAGTGCGCGAAGGTGCGCGGTTGAGGCAGACCGGACAGCTCGTCGGTGTCCGGTGACGGGCTCAACACCGTTGCGGTTCGACCGTGACCGCATGGGAGGTGATGGGACGGTCGTGGACCTCGTGCGGGTGCCATCCGGCCTTCGGCACGCAATGGCACGCCCGCCCACATCGGCCGGCCGGCGCACCCCCGCACGTCCCAGCGCACAGCCCCTCCCGGCGCCCGCCCCGTCCCGGGGGGGCCTGGCCGCGGCCGGCCGCGGTGCCGGTGCACCGGGCGGCCCTCGGGGCCACCGGCCCATGTCCCTTCCGGTCCCGACGTCCTCGGCGGCGCCAGGACGAGACCAGCCCAAAAACCGATTTCCCGGCACCGCCCGAAAAAGCAACAGCAGTAACACCAGTGGCGGCACCGCAGCCGCTTTCGGAGAGTAAGAACCATGAACCGTCACCGACGCCCACACCAGCGGGCCCCGTGGATCGCGGGCGGTGCCGCCGTGCTCGTCCTCGGCGGCATCGGCGTGTGGGCACTGGTGACACAGGAACACGGCACACCACGGCCGACACCATCCGGCGTCACACTGCCCACACCGCCACACACACCCAAACCCACACCGACCACACCCACGGCCTCCCCCCGGCAACCGAGCCCGTCCAGCAGCCATCCCCGGCAACCGACACCGCCCATCAGCCCGCCCCAGCAAAAACCCAACACCACGACAGCCCTCCCACCACCCCCGCCCAAGCCGAAACCGACACCGGCACAGACCCCAGCCCCCAAACCCCCGGCCACCACGGCACCCACATCCACACCCGCGACCCCCGCACCACCGACATCACCCCCGAAACCGCCGACACCCCCAACGACACCCCGACCCCCCACAACACCCACACCCACACCCACACCCACACCCACACCCACACCCACACGGTGGTACACCAGCGCGGCAGCAACAGCCGCCGCTCAGCGGATGGCCACCGCCGCAACCGTCGGCGACCCCGCCTGCTCACTCTCGGCCACCGGCCAGCCCGACCCAGCCCTGCTCCCCCGAGGCCTCACATCAGTGGGCACCGGACAAGCCGGCCGCTACTGGTGCCTGATCTGGAACCAATAGCACCAGCCATGCGAACAGGACCGCACCGGCCGAAAAGGAGAGGAACGGTGAGCTTCCCGCCCGGTCCTGCCACATCGAGTGACGCAATGCAATCACCTGGCCATGACTCTCCAGAACACGGTGGTTCGCCGCACTCAGGTGTGCGGTATCAGCGCGACCGGCCGGTTGACGTGGTGGATCAGAGCGTGGGCGACCGGGCCGGTGTGCGCTCCCATGCCGCCACGACGGCTGCGATGCCCCAGCACGAGCAGGCCGGCCCCTTCGGTGGCCCGCACGAGGACGTGGGCGGCGCGCCCCTCGTGCAGGGTTTCGCGGACGGGCACCGCGGGATACTCGGTCCGCCACGGTTCGAGCAGGGCCGTCAGCTCCCGCTCCGTCTTCTGCCTGACGCGTGCGCGCTCGTCGGCACTCGGCACGCCCATTGTGAGCGGCTGGTGCCAGGCGTGCACCACGCGCAGCGGCGCGTGGCGCAGCTCGGCGGCACGGAAGGCGAAGTCCAGGAGGTCGTCGCACCTCTCGTCCACGTCGACGGCGACCGCGACGTCACGGTGAGCCGTACGGGTCGACGCCTTGCCGGAGGCGTCGGGCGGGTGCTCGTCGGCCGCGGACTCGCCGTCCCGTACGAGCACGATGGGCCGTTCGCAGCGTGCGACGGTGGCCATGGCGACCGAACCGGCCATGAACCCACCCACACCGCCGAACCCCTGGCTGCCGATGACGAGCAGCTCGGCGTTCGCCGCCTCGGCGAGCAACGCGGGGCCGGGCTGTCTGCGC
>NZ_JBHYKH010000078.1:10670-24654 GCF_042741275.1 Streptomyces sp. NPDC058964 | reverse complement strand
CCTTGTCTCATATGATCCCCGGCCGCCCCCGCTGGAGTTCCCCAGGAGGGGGCCGCCGGCGGCCACCGCGCAGTGCGCGGGCCCGCCGGCCCACGGGCCGGGGTGTGACTACTCGCCGGGGTGGGCGAGTTCGATGTCGTGGCCGTCGACTCCGGCGCCGTGCACCGCCAGGGCCGTGGCCACCGGCGGGTAGCCCGTCGCGATGACGGTGTACTCGCCGCCGTCCAGGTCGGCGAAGGCGTACGCCCCGTCCGGCCCGGTGGTGGCCGTGCCGACCACGTTGCCCGCCGCGTCCACGAGGGTGACGCGGGCGTCGGCCAGCGGGCCGTGCGGGGCCCGTACGACGCCCTGGAGCTGGGCGCCGGCGTCCAGGTCGACCTCGATCCGGGTGACGCCGGTGGTGCCGATCTCGACCGGCAGGGCGCGGGGCCGGAACCCGGCCGCGTTCACCGCGACGGTGACCACGCCCGGCACCAGCTCGGCGAAGCCGAACTCGCCCTGCTCACCGGTGGTCCCGGTGGCCAGCAGATCCCCGCGCACATCGGTGACGATCACCATCGCGTCCTTGACCGGCAGCGTGCTCCCGGCGGCCCGGACGGTGCCGCTCAGCCCGCTGGTGCCGCTGAGCAGGATGTCGTACGGCACCGGCTCGTCGCCGACGACGATCGTGGAGGCCTGCGGCTGGTAGCCGTCGGCGGAGGCGATCAGGACGTACGAACCCGTGCCCGGCGCGTCCACGGCGTAGGCACCGTCGGCCTGGGCGACCGAGCGGCCCAGCTGGCGGCCGGAGAGGGAGATCAGGGTGACGGCGGCCTGGGCGACCGGGGCGCTCTCGGCACCGCGGACGAAGCCGTGGACCGGGACGCCGCCGGAGGCGGGCTGCGCGGGGGCCGGCACCGTGGCGACGGCGGTGAGCTGCGGTGCGGTGGCCGTGGCCGTCGCGGTGCCGTCCTGTCCGTCCAGGACGGGCGCGGCCCAGCTCGGCACGTTCTCCTCGGCGGGCTCCGCCACGGGGGCGGCGGCCGTCGCCGTCTCGGCGGCCTCCTCCTGCGCGGCCTGGGCCAGCGCTCCGGACGTCCGCAGCGGGACCTCCTTGATGAACAGGCAGAGGACCAGCGCGACGAGCGCGAACGGTGCGGCGTAGAGGAAGACGTCCGCGATGCCGTGGCCGTAGGCGCCCTCCAGCCAGTTGCGGACCGGCTTGGGCAGCGCGTCCATGTCCGGCAGCGAGTTGCCGCCGACGGCCTTGGCGGCGGCCGCCTGCGCCTTCGGGCTCAGCTCGGTGACGGTGTCCTTGGCGTAGTGCGTGATCCGGGTCGACAGCACCGAACCGAGCACGCCGACGCCGACCGCACCGCCGAGCGAGCGGAAGAAGCTCACCACGGACGAGGCGACGCCGAGGTCCTGCGGGGCGACCTGGTTCTGGGTGGAGAGGACCAGGTTCTGCATCATCATGCCGACGCCGATGCCCAGGAGCGCCATGTAGACGGAGAGCTCCCAGTACGGGGTGTCGTACCGCATGAGGCCGAGCAGGCCCAGGCCCGCGGTCAGGAAGACACCGCCGGCGACGAGCCAGCCCTTCCAGCGGCCGGTCTGGGTGATGAAGCGGCCCGAGACCATGGAGGAGACGAACAGACCGCCGATCATCGGGATCGTCATGACGCCGGACATCGTCGGGGACTTGTCACGGGCCAGCTGGAAGTACTGCGAGAAGAAGACCGTGCCCGAGTACATGCCGACACCGACGAACAGCGAGGCCATCGAGGCCAGCGTGATGGTGCGGTTGCGGAACAGGCGCAGCGGGATGATCGGCTCGGCGGCGCGGGACTCGGTGAGCACGAAGAGCAGCGCGAGCACGACCGTGCCGCCCACCATGGTGCAGGTCTGCCAGGAGAGCCAGTCGTACTTGTCGTCGGCGAAGGTCACCCAGATCAGCAGCAGCGAGGCGGCCGCGGTGATGAAGAAGGCGCCGGTCCAGTCGACCTTGACCTTCCGCTTGGCGACCGGCAGGTGCAGCGTCTTCTGCAGCACGACCAGCGCGATCAGCGCGAAGGGGATACCCACGTAGAGGCAGTAGCGCCAGCCGAGCCAGTCGGTGTCGGTGATGACACCGCCGAGCAGCGGACCGCCGACGGTCGCGACGGCGAAGGTGGCGCCGGTGTAGCCGGAGTACCGGCCCCGCTCGCGCGGGGAGATCATCGCGGCCATGATCACCTGGACCAGGGCGGACAGACCGCCGGCGCCCAGGCCCTGCACCACACGGGCGCTGATCAGCATCGCCGGGTTCTGCGCCAGACCGGCGATGACCGAGCCGATGACGTAGATGACCAGGGATATCTGGACGAGGGCCTTCTTGCTGACCAGGTCGGCCAGCTTGCCCCACAGGGGCACCGAGGCGGTCATGGAGAGCAGCGCGGCCGTGACGACCCAGGTGTAGGCGGACTGGCCGCCGCCCAGGTCCTTGATGATCGTCGGCAGTGCGTTGGTGACGATCGTCGAGGAGAGGATGGCGGCGAACAGGCCCAGCAGCAGGCCGGAGAGGGCCTCCATGATCTGCCGGTGCGTCATGGGGGCGTGCTCGGAGCCTCCCCCGTGCTTGGCGTGGGCGGCCCGCACACCGGCTGGTGTGGTCGTTGCCATGGGCTTCCTTCTCTTACTGGTTATGCGGGTGTACGGGTGGTCGTTGTCGTCGCGAGTACGGGTGGTGCGGCGGCTGCGGCGCCGGACCGCGTGTGTCCGTGTCCGGTGCGGCAGTCGCCGAAGCTCTCCCTGAGCCGCGTCATGAGCCGGATCAGCTGGTCGACCTCGTCGTCGGTCCAGTCGCTCAGCCGCTCGGCCAGCAGCTCGGTGCTGCGCCGGGAGAGCTCGCAGAGGGTGGCGCTGCCCGCGGGGGTGAGGCGCAGGATGCGCGAGCGCTTGTCCGCGGGGTCGGGGGACCGTTCGATCCAGCCCCGCTCCGCGACGTGCGCGACGTGTCGGCTGGTCACGGACATGTCCACGGCGAGCAGCTCCGCGAGCTTGCTCATGCGCATGTCCCCGTGGCGGCCGAGCAGCGTCAGCACGGCTGCGGAACCGGCCGGGCAGTCGTGCGGAAGGATCCGCCCCAGGTCCCGTTTCACGGCTCCGACGGCGCTGAGCTGACGCGCCAGCTCCTCGAACTGCGCCTGCTCCGCCATCACACCTCCCGTATTCGTTGCTCGGGGCAACCATAGGCTTGCTTGGTTGCTGCAGGCAAACAAATCGGGGGTCGCCGGAATAAAAACTTGGCAAAGGCAAGTATTGCTGTCGTAAACACACAGGTGGGGATGGGGCAGATGGGTGGAAGTGAGGGGGCGGCCCCCCACTTGGGCCCGATCCGCGGATTCGCTAGTGTCTCGGGCCATGGCTAACACCCAGGGCCCCCAGGGCAACTACGACCCCGCAGGCAGCACCCAGATGTTCCGCGCGTTCGTCGACGAGGCCCCGCAGGGGGGCCCGCAGCAGGCGTCCGCCCCGGCGGGGCCCCGCGTCGGGCTGATCATCGGCGTCATCGTCGCGGTCGCGGTCGTGGCGGCGGTGGCCTGGCTGGCGCTCAAGTAGTACGGAGGGGCGGTACGGGCGCCGACGGCGTCGTCGCCGGTTCCGGCGGCACCGCTATTTCCACTGGACGGCCACGTCCCGCGTCTCGATGTGCATGCCCAGCGGCACGCGCCAGGCGTCGACGCACACCGTCCAGGTCTTCTCCCTGCCCGCCCCGGCCCCGATCGGCACCGGGAGCTCCTCCGTGGACTCGATCGTCGCCCAGTCGATGCCGAGTGCGCCGATGATGTGGGTGCCGAAGGTCACCGTGCCCGAACGGACCGCGGTTCCCCCGGAGTTGTCGAAGGCGACCGTCACCTTCTCGCACCAGCGCTTGTCCGTGGCCTCGCGTGCCGGGGCCTCCCAGGTCAGCGCGGCGGGGCTCGCAGGGGTCGTACGCGTGGGAGCCGGTGTGGTGGGTGCCGGTCGGGTGGGGGCCGACGCGGTGGGGGCCGACGCGGTGGCGGCCGGTGGGCCGGGCGTGCGGCCGGGGTGCGCGGGCGGGCCGGCCGGACCCGGGGAGCCGGGACCGTCGCCGGGGTCGGCGGGCTCGGGCGGATCCGCCTCGGAAGTCCCGGATGCGGTTGACGGGCCGGCCCCGGTGCCGGCCGTGCCGTCGCGCGGTGTGAGCGTCACCTTCCCGGTCGGTGTGAGCCGCGCCTGGGGCGAGGCCCCGGCCGGGCCGACCGCGACGTAGCCCCCGCCGCCGGCGCCGCCTCCGCAGGCCGCCACGACACCGCCCAGAACGACGACGGCCGCCGACGCTGCCGTAACGGCGCCCCGGCGGCCACTCGTCCATGTCGCCCATGTCGTCCGAAGCATCGCGCCATGGTGACTGACGCTTCGTCAAATAGGAAGCTCCGTGCGGAGCTTCATCACCGGTTCAGTCCGAGATGAGGCCCTCGCGCAGCTGGGCCAGGGTGCGGGTCAGCAGGCGGGAGACGTGCATCTGCGAGATGCCGACCTCCTCGCCGATCTGGGACTGGGTCATGTTGGCGAAGAAGCGGAGCATGATGATCCGGCGTTCGCGCGGCGGGAGTTTGGCCAGCAGCGGCTTCAGGGACTCGCGGTACTCGACGCCCTCCAGGGCGCTGTCCTCGTAGCCCAGACGGTCCGCGAGGGAGCCCTCGCCGCCGTCGTCCTCGGGGGCCGGGGAGTCGAGGGAGGAGGCCGTGTAGGCGTTGCCCACCGCCAGGCCGTCGACCACGTCCTCCTCGGACACGCCCAGTACGGCGGCCAGTTCGGAGACCGTCGGGGAGCGGTCCAGCTTCTGGGAGAGCTCGTCGCTGGCCTTCGTGAGGGCCAGCCGCAGCTCCTGGAGGCGGCGCGGGACCCGCACCGACCACGACGTGTCGCGGAAGAAGCGCTTGATCTCGCCCACGACCGTCGGCATCGCGAACGTCGGGAACTCCACCCCGCGTTCGCAGTCGAAGCGGTCGATCGCCTTGATGAGGCCGATGGTGCCGACCTGGACGATGTCCTCCATCGGCTCGTTGCGGCTGCGGAAGCGGGCCGCCGCGTAGCGGACGAGCGGGAGGTTGAGCTCGATCAGGGTGTCCCGGACGTAGGCACGCTCGGGACTGTCTTCGGCGAGTGCGGCGAGCCGCAGGAACAGGGAGCGGGACAGGGTACGGGTGTCGATGGCCTCCGCGGCTGCCGGGAGGGCCGGGGTCGGTGCGGCCTCGAGGGCCGTGGCCGTGACGTCGTCGAGCACGTCGAGAGCGTCGAGCTCCTTGGGCGCTGCCTCGCTCTCCGTGGGCGTGAGCACCTTCGAGCTGCCCTGTTCTGCGGACATGCCACCCCCTTTGGGTCGCGGGACGGTCGCGGCGGCGATCCCTTTCGAGGAACGCAGCCTTCACCTGAATACCGGAGCCGGAGCCGCGGCAAACGCGCTTCCCGCAGAATGTCACATGTCGGCAACACGCTGTAGTGACATGTCGACATGTGAGTTACGAATCAGCCCTGGAAAGAGGGGGTCTGACGCATTTTCGACGCTCAACTGTCGGGAACAGCCCTGGTGGGCGATTCGCTCGCGCCGGTGATGGCTCGATCCTGTATGCGGTTATGCGTCGATCCGGTTCGCCGAACGGAGCCGCTGGAAGCTACGCGCGAGTAGCCGGGACACGTGCATCTGGGACACGCCGAGTTCCGCGCTGATCTGTGACTGGGTGAGATTGCTGTAGTAGCGCAGCAGGAGGATTCGCTGTTCGCGCTCGGGTAGTTGGACGAGGAGGTGGCGGACCAGATCGCGGTGTTCCACGCCGTCCAGGGCCGGGTCCTCGTAGCCGATGCGGTCCAGGAGGCCCGGCAGCCCGTCGCCCTCCTGGGCGGCCTCCAGGGACGTCGCGTGGTACGAGCGCCCGGCCTCGATGCAGGAGAGCACCTCCTCCTCGCTGATGCGCAGCCGCTCGGCGATCTCGGCGGTCGAGGGGGAGCGCCCGAAGGCGGTGGTCAGGTCCTCGGTCGCACTGTTGACCTGCACCCACAGCTCGTGCAGCCGGCGCGGTACGTGGACCGTGCGGACGTTGTCCCGGAAGTACCGCTTGATCTCGCCGACCACCGTCGGCATCGCGAAGGTCGGGAACTGCACGCCGCGGTCCGGGTCGAAGCGGTCGATGGCGTTGATGAGGCCGATGGTGCCGACCTGGACCACGTCCTCCATGGGCTCATTGCGGGACCGGAAGCGGGCGGCCGCGTAGCGTACGAGCGGCAGATTGGCCTCGATGAGCGCCCCGCGCACCCGGTCGTGCTCGGAAGTGCCCGGCTGGAGCTCCTTGAGCTGTGCGAAGAGCACCTGGGTGAGGGCGCGGGTGTCGGCGCCGCGGCGCTTCTCGGGCGCGGCTGCGGGGGCGGGCGCCTCTTCCTGGGGCGGCGCAGTACTGGCCGACACGGTCAACGCCACCTCTTCATCGGTCAATCATCCGTCAAAAGCGGTCATAGCATCACAAGACATGTGCACTGTGTGCAAGCACCGCATAACGCCGTGTTGAGGGCAAGTTGGGGCATAAGATGCACTAAGGCCCCCCGCCGTTGCGGCGGAGGGCCAGTGGGGCTTGCGGCTCGGAAAGCGGCGTACGGCTCAGAATTCGTAGTCGGCGATCACCCACGTGGCGAACTCGCGCCACAGCGCGACGCCCGCCTGGTGCGCGGGGTGCTCCAGGTAGCGCTTGAGGGCGTCCCCGTCCTCGACCGCCGAGTTGATCGCGAAGTCGTAGGCGATCGGCCGGTCGCTGATGTTCCAGGCGCACTCCCAGAACCGAAGCTCCTCGATCTGGCCGCCGAGGGCCCGGAAGGCCTCGACTCCCGCCACGACCCTCGGGTCGTCGCGCTCGACGCCCTCGTTGAGCCTGAACAGCACCAGGTGGCGGATCATGGGCCTTCCCCTCAGTTCTTCGCTCCATTGGCGAGCCACGTCATGAAGTCGCCTATGGCCTTGGCGGCGTCCGAAATGCCCTCGAAGGCTATCTGGACGTAGTCCGCGGCCTTGGCCGGGTCGGTGATGATCACGTACAGCGCGAAGACCACGAGCACGTACACGGCGATCTTCTTGGCGTTCACCGCCACCGCGGCCTCCCCTGCGATTGCTGCGCCTCATGGGCCCCCTGTTGCCGGCGGCGAGTGTAACCCCGTGCCGACGGGGCTCACTTGGGGGTCCTCACCCGGTCGTTCCTCTTTCGAGTGCAGAAAGGGCCCCGTCTGTCGACGGGGCCCTTCTTCAGCGGTAGCGGAGGGATTTGAACCCTCGGTGACTTGCGCCACACTCGCTTTCGAGGCGAGCTCCTTCGGCCGCTCGGACACGCTACCGAGGGAGACCTTACAGCAAGGTGGGGCATGGTCTGAAATCCGTTTCCCGGTCCCCCGGAATCCGGGCTTCAACCCGGCCTCAACGGTCCCGGAAGAACTCCGTGAGCAGCCTGGCGCAGTCCTGTGCCAGCACGCCCTCGATCACCTCGGGCCGGTGATTCAGGCGCCGGTCCCGTACGACGTCCCAGAGGGAGCCGGCCGCGCCCGCCTTCTCGTCGCGGGCGCCGTAGACGACGCGGTCCACGCGGGACTGGACCAGTGCGCCCGCACACATCGTGCAGGGCTCCAGCGTGACCACGAGTGTGCACCCGGTCAGCCGCCACTCGCCCAGCCGTGCGGCCGCCCGGCGGATCGCGAGGACCTCCGCGTGCGCGGTCGGGTCACCGGTGGCCTCGCGCTCGTTGTGCCCGGTCGCGAGCACCGTCGTACCGTCCGGGGACAGCACGACGGCGCCGACGGGGACGTCCCCGTCCCGGACGGCCTGCTCGGCCTCGTCCAGGGCGAGCCGCATCGCGGCCCGCCAGCGGTCGCGGACCGGGTCCGGTGTCCTGTCCGCCTCCGGGGCGGTCAGCGGACGGTCTCCAGCACCTCCGAGGCGCCCAGGGCCTCGGCGATCGTGCCCAGAGCGTCCTCCGCGTCCAGCGCGCGCAGCTCCTTCTCGCTGACGCCCAGGTCGTCGAGGATCTCGCTGTCGCCCACCGGGCTGTGCGGCACCGAGTCGGCGGAGGCGCCGTCCTCGTCGTCGTCCTCGGACTCGCCGTCCTCGGTGCCGTCCAGGTCCAGGGCGTCCAGGTCGGGACCGTCGGAGCCGGGCTCACGGCCGAGCAGTTCGTCCGTGAGCAGCAGCTCGCCGTACGCGCTGCGGGCAGCGGCGGCGGCGTCCGAGACGTAGATGCGAGGGTCGTCCTCGCCGTCCACGCGGACGACGCCGAACCAGGCGTCCTCCTGCTCGATCAGGACGAGCACCGTGTCCTCGTCGGGATTGGCTTCCCGGGCAAGGTCGGCCAGATCCGACAGGGTTTCCACATCGTCGAGCTCTGTGTCGCTCGCTTCCCACCCGTCTTCGGTGCGCGCGAGCAGTGCGGCGAAGTACACCGTGACTCTCCCACTGGTCATAGGCGTGCCGGTTGGGGGTCCCCCCGGCGGAGGTTCTGGGCGGGGAGAGCTGTGCTCCGAGCCCCACCCACTCGGAATCGTGGCAGAAACAAGGCGTTCAGGGGACGTCTTCGGCTCCCTGTGTCCGGCAGTTTTGATCGCACGATGCAAAGACCGCACCCGTGATGTCCGTCAAGGAATCACCAGCGCACTCGTTGCCGCCACCTGCGGATCGTACGCGGCTTTTCGTGTCGTCCACGCACTGCCTTCCCGTGAACGCCGGGGCAACCCCCGATCTTTCCCACTGGTTTCCTACCAGCGGAACGTCCGCATGCGCAGCGCGTGCCGCAGCCGGGCCGCCTTGGCGCGGCGCGGCTTGACACGGTCGCGCAACTCCCGGGCCTCGGCGAGTTCGCGCAGGAACCGGGCCCGGCGGCGCCGGCGCTCCGCGTCCGTCTCCGGCGGCGACACGCCCGCGCCGGTCTCGCCGGGTGCCTCCGTGTCGCGTTCAGGCAGATCAGGCATCGGCACACCACCCCAGTACGTCCCTCCCACTTTCCCCCGGTCGGGCGGTTTGATGCCAGAGCGAGGGGTGGGGAAGCGCGGTTACTGTTGTGGACATGCGTCTCCACGTCGTCGACCACCCCCTGGTCGCCCACAAGCTCACCACCCTGCGCGACCAGCGCACCGACTCCGCGACCTTCCGTCGGCTCGCCGACGAACTGGTCACCCTGCTCGCCTACGAGGCCACGCGGGACGTGCGCACCGAGGCCGTCGACATCCGGACGCCCGTCGCGCAGACCACCGGCGTCAAGCTCGCCCGCCCCCGCCCGCTGGTGGTGCCGATCCTGCGTGCCGGGCTCGGCATGCTGGACGGCATGGTGCGGCTGCTGCCGACCGCCGAGGTGGGCTTCCTCGGCATGATCCGCGACGAGGAGACGCTGCAGGCGTCCACGTACGCCTCGCGCATGCCGGAGGACCTCTCGGGCCGCCAGGTGTACGTCCTGGATCCCATGCTGGCCACCGGCGGCACCCTGGTCGCGGCCATCCAGGAGCTGATCAAGCGCGGCGCCGACGACGTGACCGCGGTCGTGCTGCTGGCCGCCCCGGAGGGCGTCGAGGTCATGGAGCGCGAGCTCGCGGGCACCCCGGTCACGGTCGTCACGGCGGCCGTGGACGACCACCTCAACGAGCACGGCTACATCGTCCCCGGCCTGGGCGACGCGGGCGACCGTCTGTACGGGGCGGCCGAGTAGGGCTTGCTCGTCCGGGGCTGCCTGGCAGGCCGTGCGGCCTCAGCAGTTCTTCTTGGCGGCGGCGGACGTCGTGACCGGTTCGGCCAGCCTGGCCAGTGCCCGGTCGGCGTCCGCCTTCTTCGTCAGCGCCTTGAACTCGTCGCCGAGGATGAGGTCCAGGTCGGTGCCCTTGCGGGCCACGTCCGTGTGGCGCTCGGCGGTGGCCAGCTGGGTGGCGAGGACGGGCAGAGAGGAGTCGAGGGCGGAGGCGGGGCCGAGGAGGATCCCGGTGCCTTTGATCTTCTTGTCGAACTGCGACGAGGCGTTGCCCACGTCACCGATCTTGAAGCCGCGCTTCTTCAGCTCGTCCGCGGTGCTCTTGGCGAGGCCGCTGCGGGGCGTGGCGTTGTAGACGTTGACGGTGATGGTGCGCGGCTCGGGCAGCGCCGCCGGGGCGGAGGCCGACGGGCTCGCCTTGGTCTTGCAGCCGGCCTTGGAGCCGGCCGCCGAGGCCTTCTTGCCGCCACCGGTGAAGACGTCGATGAGCTGCAGGGTTCCCCAGCCGACGAGGCCGAGCACGGCGACGGAGGCCACCAGTCCGAACACAAGCCTGCCGCGCCGCCGGGGAGGGCGCATCCGCGGGTACTTGTCCCCCGTGATCCGGTACTGGCCGCCCATGCCGGGGGGAGTCAGCATGCTCATGGGCGCAGCGTAGTGCGCCGCGGCGGTGATTCCTACTAGATGATCATTCGACGCCGCGTGGGAGAACCCGAAAGGGGCAACCTTTTACCGGGGCGTGTCCGAAGAGGTGTCCCGAAAGGGGTGCCCCGGGGCGTCAGTCCAGCTCCAGCACGCGCGCGTGCAGCACCTGTCGCTGCTGCAGGGCCGCGCGGACCGCGCGGTGGAGGCCGTCCTCCAGATACAGGTCGCCCTGCCACTTCACGACGTGCGCGAAGAGGTCGCCGTAGAACGTCGAGTCCTCGGCGAGCAGGGTCTCCAGGTCGAGCTGCCCCTTGGTCGTCACGAGCTGATCGAGGCGGACCGGGCGCGGTGCGACGTCCGCCCACTGCCGGGTGCTCTCCCGGCCGTGGTCGGGGTACGGCCGGCCGTTTCCGATGCGCTTGAAGATCACACGGAAAGCCTACCGGTCAAGACGTTCCGGGCGCAGCCATGGCGGCGGAGTGCGACGCTGGAAATGACGTCGTAAATCAGGGCATACCGGGAACAGGGGCATGAGATGAGTGACCGCGATACCGTGCCGCCCACCACCGCTCCCGAGACTCCGGGACGCGCCGGCGCCCTCCCCGAGCAGGCCCTGAAGATCGCGTCCGGCTACGCCTTCGCAGGTCCGGCGCTGGAGCTGGGGGCCCTCGTGTGGGACGGGCTGTGCCTTCCCGACGCGCAGATCCGCATCCCGCTCTCGGTGCTCAACCGCCACGGCCTGGTCGCGGGCGCCACCGGTACCGGTAAGACCAAGACGCTCCAGCTGATCGCCGAGCAGCTCTCGGCGCAGGGCGTGCCGGTCTTCATGGCGGACATGAAGGGCGACCTGTCCGGGATCTCGGCGCCCGGGCAGCCCGGCGAGCGGGTCCGGGGCCGCGCGGCGGACGTCCACCAGCAGTGGACCCCGGCCGGCTTCCCCGCCGAGTTCCTGGCCCTGGGCGGCATCGGCCACGGCATCCCGCTGCGTGCCACGGTCACCAGCTTCGGACCGGTGCTGCTGTCCAAGGTGCTCGGGCTCAACCAGACCCAGGAGCAGTCGCTCGGCCTGATCTTCCACTACGCCGACACCAAGGGCCTGGAACTCGTCGACCTCAAGGACCTCAGGGCGGTCGTGGCGTTCCTGACCTCGGACGAGGGCAGGCCGGAGCTGAAGGACATCGGGGGCCTGTCCACCGCCACGGCCGGGGTGATCCTGCGTACCCTCACCGCCTTCGAGGCGCAGGGCATGGCCGACTTCTTCGGCGAGCCGGAGTTCGACACGGGCGAGCTCCTGCGCACGGCGCCGGACGGGCGGGGCATCGTCTCCGTCCTGGAACTCCCCGCCGTGCAGGACAGGCCGCAGCTGTTCTCGACGTTCCTGATGTGGCTGCTGGCCGATCTCTTCCACGACCTGCCCGAGGTCGGCGACATCGACAGGCCGAAGCTGGTGTTCTTCTTCGACGAGGCCCATCTGCTGTTCAACGGTGCCTCCAAGGCGTTCCTCGACTCGATCACGCAGACCGTGCGGCTGATTCGCTCGAAAGGGGTCGGCGTCTTCTTCGTCACGCAGACCCCGAAGGACGTGCCGTCCGACGTTCTCGCCCAGCTCGGCAACCGGGTCCAGCACGCCCTGCGCGCCTTCACCCCCGACGACCGGAAGGCCCTGAGGGCCACGGTGCAGACCTTCCCCGACTCCCCGTACGACCTGGAGGAACTCCTCACCGGCCTCGGCACCGGCGAGGCGGTCGTCACGGTCCTGAGCGAGAAGGGCGCGCCCACCCCCGTCGCCGCGACCCGGCTGCGCGCGCCGCGGTCCCTGATGGGTCCGGTCGACGCCGCCGCGCTGGACCGGGCGGTGCTGTCGTCCTCGCTCCACGAACGTTATGCACAGGCTGTGGACCGCGAGTCGGCGTACGAGAAGCTGACGGCGGCAGAGCACGGTGCCAAGGGGCCGGACGAGATGCGCGGTGCCAAGGGGCCGGACGAGATGCGCGGTGCCAAGGCGCCGGACGAGATGCGGGGCGCCAAGGGGCCCGACGAGATGCGGGGCGAACCGAAGGCCGGACAGCGGCCGTCGGCCGTCGAACAGCTCGTCGGCAGCGCGATGTTCAAGTCCCTCGCCCGGTCGATCGGCACGCAGATAGGCCGCGAGATCACGCGGTCCCTGTTCGGGACGGCGCGGCGGAGACGGTAGCCCGCCCCCGCCGCGCGGCCAAGGTGGCCGCTCCCGCGGATCAGCGTCCCCGTTCCTCGCGGGGCTGTTCGCGCGGGGGTTCCGGCTTGGACTTGGCCGTACTGCGGGCGGCCTCGGCGCGCAGCAGGGCGCGCAGGACCGCGTACGGGTCTGTGGGCATGACAGTGCTCCTTGCGTCGAACCGACTGACCTGGTGCGGGGTCTGTCAGCAGCGCAGGACCACGGAGCGAAGGCACTGCAGGGCGTGCGGCGGCCGCCGCACGGCGGCCGGCGGCCCGGGAAGCCGCTCCGCGACGGCGGCCACCCGGTCGGGCGAGGACGCGGGGCGCGCGGGGACGGCGGGGCGGGGGGTGGTGCGGGAGGGAGGCCGAAGTGCCGTGTCGAGGGTGTCGTGGTCGACGATGTCGGCGGCCACGACCGGTGCGACGTGCATCTCGGCGCGGGCGCCCGGCACCAGCAGGACGAGCAGCAGCACGAGCACCCGCGGCCAGGTGCGGCCGCGCCTCGGGCGTCGTGTGGTGCTCATGGGAGGTCATCTCCCCGCCGGGCGCACGGCGTTCATCGTGGCGACCCCGAGTTCCGCTCGCACGGCGTACGGACGGTCCGTCACAGCGTCCGCGGAATCAGCTCGGCGTGGCTGCGGATCCGGAAGGCGGTGATGATCTCGACGATGCCGACCGCGACCAGCCAGATGCCGCCGATCAGGGTGAGCACCGCGACCGACGTGAACGGCGAGACGATCAGCACGATTCCGGCCAGGAAGGTGACGATCCCGAGGAAGACCTGCCAGCCGCGGGCCGGCACGGAGGCGTCGGAGGCGGCGGCCAGGGTCTGGGTGATCCCGCGGATCAGCCAGCCGATGCCGATCCACAGGGCCAGCAGCAGGATCGACTGCATGGGGCCGCGGAAGCAGAACAGGCCCAGCAGGATCGACAGCGCGCCGCTGATGAAGGCCAAGACACGCAGCCCCGTGGCCTTGTGCGTGCCGAAGGCGGAGACCAGCTGGAACACGCCGCTGACGAGGAGGTAGATGCCGAAGAGGACACCGGCCGCGAGCAGGGAGGGGCCGGGCCAGATCAGCACCAGGACGCCCAGGATCAGCGAGGCGATGCCGGTGAGCAGGACGACCTGCCAGGCGGCCTGGGACAGGGCGTGCAGGGGTCCCTCGAAGGGCGGCTCGGGCTCGTTGTGGCCGCGCGAGGCGTGCATGGCGTGGACCTTGCGGTCGTCGTACTCCCGGCCCCCGGGGGAGCCGCTGCTCGGTGGCTCGGTCATGCTCCATGCTCAGACCGGCCCCGGGGGGGGGCCCGCCCCCCCCGCGGGCCCCCCCCACCACGCCGGCGGGAGAACCCCCGCGCCCCGGCCCCCCGGGGGCCGCCCCGCGACCGACCCAGTG
>NZ_JBHYKH010000078.1:8942-10660 GCF_042741275.1 Streptomyces sp. NPDC058964 | reverse complement strand
CTGACGGGCTCGGCTACTTCCCGGCGGCCTTCGCCGCCTTGGCCGCCGCCTTCGTCTCCTGCTTGTGCGCCCGCACCTTGGCCAGCGACTCGGGTCCGGTGATGTCGGCGACGGACCGGAAGGACTGCGGCTCGCCGTACGCGCCTGCGGCCTCCCGCCACCCCTCGGGCCGCACGCCCAGCTGCTTGCCCAGCAGTGCCAGGAAGATCTGTGCCTTCTGCCTGCCGAACCCGGGCAGGTCCTGAAGCCGCTTCAGCAGCTCCCGTCCGCTGCCGACGTCCCGCCAGACGGCCTCGGGGTCCCCGTCGTAGTGCTCGACGAGGTACTGGCACAGCTGCTGGATCCGCTTGGCCATCGATCCCGGGTAGCGGTGCACCGCGGGCTTCTCGGAGAGCAGCGCGGCGAACGCCTCAGGGTCCTGCGCCGCGATCTCGTGCGCGTCCAGGTCGTCGGTGCCGAGCCGTCGCGCGATGGTCGCCGGGCCCTTGAACGCCCACTCCATCGGGACCTGCTGGTCCAGCAGCATCCCGGTCAGAGCGGCGAGTGGACTGCGGCCGAGGAGTTCGTCGGCCTCGGGGTCCTGGGCGAGGTGCAGGGTGACGTCCATGGCTCGATGATCTCCCGCCCGGCCTCAGGTCGCGCGCCAGTACCCCAGCGCGTGCACCCGCTGCCGCGGAACGCCCAGTTCCGTGCGCACGTACGAGGACACGCCCGGGGCGGCCGCCGTGTCGCAGGCGATCCACGCGCACAGATCCCGGGTGTGCTTCAGCACATCGGGCGGAGCGGCGCGCACCCAACCCGGGAGGTAGCCTTCCCGGGCGAATCCTGACCGCCCCGGTCGCCCACTGGGCGGACGGCGGGGTCCGCGCGGCCCACGTGGTGAGCGCGGCGGGCGGTTCGTGCGTACGTATCCGAGAGCACGAGTCCGAAGACGGAGCGGTGACGTGGGCGAAGGGCGCGGCGGTGACTTCCGGGGCACCCGGCGGCTTCAGGGGCTGGTGCTGCTGGGCGCCATGCTGGCCCTGCTCGTCCTCGGCGGAGCCGGCCCCGCCTCGGCGCACGCCGCCCTCCGCGCCACGGACCCCGCGGACGGAAGCGTCCTCAAGTCCGCCCCGAAGCACATCACCCTGACCTTCACCGAGTCCGTCACCCTGCTCGACGACTCCTTCCGCGTCTTCGACCCCCGCAACCACCAGGTCCCCGCCGGCGAGCCCCGGCACGCCCCGGGCAGTTCCGCAACCGCCCGGATCACCCTGCCCGGCAGGCTCGGTACCGGTACCTTCACCGTGGCCTGGCGGGTCGTCTCGGCGGACAGCCACCCGGTCTCCGGCGCGTTCACCTTCTCCGTGGGCAAGCCCTCGCCGACCACGGCGACCGTGACCGCCGGCCCCACCGAGAACCCCGCCACCGCGAGCCTCCACAACATCGCGCGATACGCCGCGTACCTCGCTGCCGCCCTCCTCATCGGCACGCTCGTGTTCCTCGCCGTCTGCCGCCCGCCGGACCCCGGCCCGCTCCGCCGGCCGGTGCTGGCCGGCTGGTGGACGCTGCTCGGAGCCGGCGTGGTCCTGCTGGTGCTGCGCGCCCCCTACGAGGAGGGCACGGGTCCGGCCGCGGCCTTCGACCTCTCCGCCCTCGGACGCACGGCGACCGGCCGCCCGGGGCAGGCCCTGCTGGTCCGCCTGGCGCTGCTGCTGGTCGCCGCCGCCCTGGCGCCG
>NZ_JBHYKH010000078.1:0-8932 GCF_042741275.1 Streptomyces sp. NPDC058964 | reverse complement strand
CGGGGGGCGCGCGCGCGGGGCGCCGGGGGGGGGGGGGGGCGGGCGCCCCCCGCCCCCCCCCCCCGCGCCCCCCCGCCCCCCCCCCCCCCGGCCCCCCCCCCCCCCCGCCGCGGGGGGGGTGTTCTGCGTCGGCCTGGCCCTGACCTGGGCGGCCGCCGAGCACGCCTCGGCTGGCATCCAGGTGCCGCTCGCGGTGACCTCGTCCGTCCTGCACCTGCTGGCGATGGCGGTCTGGCTCGGTGGCCTCACGGCCCTGCTGATCACGTTGTACCGCGCCGCCGAGCCCGTTCCGCCGCTCGTCGTCGCCCGCTTCTCCCGCCTCGCCTTCGCCTCCGTGACCGTCCTGGTCGTCACCGGCGTCTACCAGTCGTGGCGCGGTCTGGGTTCCTGGAGCGCGCTGGCCGACACGTCCTACGGCCGTCTCCTGATCGCCAAACTCGGCGCGGTGACGCTGCTGCTGGCGGCGGCGGCCCGCTCGCGCCGCTGGACGGCACGGCTGGCGGCGGCGCAGGTACCGGAGACCGTGCGGGAGCGGGTACCGGAGCCGGTCGGAGGACGGGCCGGGGCATCGGCCGGTGGGCCTGCCGGCGGGCCGCCGGCGGCGGAGCCGTCGCCCGGGGCGGCCGCGCAGGCTCCGCCCTCCGGTCCGGACCCGTACCGCCGTGGCCTGCGCCGCTCCGTGCTCGCCGAAGTGGCGGTCGGTGTCGTGGTGTTGGTGATCACGACGAATCTGACGGGCACGCTGCCGGGCCGGGCGGCCGCCGAGGCGTCGCAGTCGGCGGCGACGGCACCGGGTCTGCCGGCCGCCTCCGTCACCGTGGTCCCGTTCCGGGTCGGCGACCACGGCGGCAAGGTGCAGATCACCCTGGACCCCGGCCGTGTGGGCCCGAACTCCGTGGAGGCCGTGGTCTTCGGCCCCGACGGCGGCCTCGCCGCCGTCCCCGAACTCCGCCTCGCCTTCACCCTGCCCGCCCGGAAGATCGGCCCGGTCGACGCCAAGGTGACCGACCGGGGCGGTTATTGGGGAACCGACTCCGTCAACCTGCCGATCCCCGGCACCTGGACGATGCGGGTGACGGTGCGGGTCTCGGACCTTGACCAGGTGACGGTGTCGAAGCCGGTGCGGATCGTCCGGTAGCGGCGCGGCCGCCGGGGGTGCCCCGGAACGGGGCCGCGTCCCGTCGGAACCGGATCGGAAGCGGATCGCGGCTGCCCCCGGAAGCGCCCGCGGCGGTGCACTGGGGTGCGGTGGGGCCGGGCGCCGGTGGTGGACCGTGCGGTCGGCCGGACGATGCCGCTCGGGGGTCGGGGGATGCGGAAGAACCCGGCGGACCGGACGGATACCGAGGGGCGCCCGGTCTCACCTTCGGCCCGAGTCGGCCTTCGGCTCCCGTGCCAGCTCCTGGAAGCGCCGCTCGACCGGGGAGAGATCCGTGCGGGCCAGATCCTCGGGCCGGACGACGACGCGCAGTTCGGGGGTGAGCGCGGGGTGCCGGCGGCAGGCGTCGATGAACGAGCCGACGATCAGGTCCACGAGCTGCCCGCGGTCGAGATCGGTGACCCGGGCGAGCCCGGAGCCGATGAGCGGGACGGCGACCGGCTTGAACAGCCCGTGCACGGCCACCGAGGCCCAGAGGCTGTCCAGGCTCAGCCGCAGCTCCGCACGGCCGGACCGGGCCACCAGGTCGTTGCCGAGCCGCGAGTAGGCGGTCGCGAACACCCGGCGGCCGTCCACGGGCACGGCGACCGTCGTGCCCACGGGGTAGCGGACGCGCCGCCCGCGGGGCTTGGCCCGGACGCTCTCGGTGCCCACGGACCGCACCGTCCGCAGCCCGGCCCGGAGCTTCTCGTCCAGCGCACGGCGCTCCCCGGCGAAGAGACGGTCCACGAGCTGGCTCTGCACGCTGTCGCGGCTGATGACGATGTCCCGGTCGGTCTCCGTGTCGAAGGTGTCGGTGAATCCGACCACCAGGTTGGAGTCCGTCTGCTCGAACAGGTCGCCGCGGACCAGGACGACCTCCGCCCGCTGACCGGGCAACGGCACGGTGTGCCGGAGCAGTTCGTCCCCGTGCCGGGCGCGGAGCGCGGCGCGCAGGACGTCGAGGGTGTGCGCGGCCTCGGGATCGCCGGGGTGGTCGTGGGCGATCAGCTCGGCGACGGGCAGGGCGAGGTCGTGGCGGCCGAGATCCGTCCGGACGCGGACCAGTTCACGGCGGGCGGAGTCCCGCAGCGCGGTGAGCCGCTGGATGAAGGGGGTCGCGAAGTCCTCGCCGTCGACCTCGGCCAGCGGTCTGCCGTGGATCATCGACAGGGCCTCGGCGAGGCGGTGCGCGGCGGTGGCCGGCGGAGCGAGCAGCGCGCTGCCCGCGACCGCGGTGAACCGCGTGCTGTCCAGCTCCTCGGGCCGCAGCACCAGGCGGTAGGCGGTCTCCGGGCCGTGCACGGTGACCTGCTGTTCGGTACGCAGGACCCGGGCGGCGGTGCCGTCCCGGCCGGGGTCGAGGGCCCGCCGCAGCTCCAGGACGCGTTTCTGCACCTCGTTGCGGCTGCGCTGGGCCAGGTGGCGCGGCTCGTCGGCCAGGCCCCACACGTCACGGCGCAACTGCCGTACCGGCACGGCCTCGCCCTCGGCGGCCACCAGGCGGACCAGCAGCCGGGCGGTCAGCGGTGTCAGCCGGGCCGGAACTCCGTCGATCTCGAGCTGGACCGGCCCCAGAACCCTCACCTGAATACGCGTCCCGGCGTTTTCCATGCGCGTCTTCCCCCTCGCCGCAGCATGCCGCAAAGCGAATGGCACGCTAGCACGACGCCTTGGAGGAGACATGAGTACGGATGATTCCGCCGGGCTCGCTCCGATCCGCAGCCGGAGCGGTTTTCGGGCCCGGTCCGGAACGTCGCCGCGAACTCGTCCCGGATTGCCGTTGCGACTGCGCGCGACCCGGCGTGCCCGGCAGGTTTTCCTGCGCAACACGATGGCCGCATTCGGCGGGTTGTCGGCGGTCCTGCAGTTCGCCGGGCAATTCTTTCCGCGGAGTTTTCCCCATCCCGGCGCGGTGACCGCGGTGTCGGTGGCGGCGCGCCTGGTGGGTGGGCTCGCCCAGGCCCGTCCGGTGTCCCGGGTGCGGCAGGTGTGCGGGCGGCCCGACATGACCGTGGTGGTCGAGGCGGGCGACCTGTTCGAGCAGCCGGCGCACCTGGCCGTCGGGTTCTGCGACACCTTCGACACCGAGCCCGCCGGTGGAGAGGTCATCAGCGGAGCCAGTGTGCAGGCGCAGTTGCTGGACCGGCGGTACGGCGGTGACGTGCCGCGGCTGGACGCGGAACTGGACGCGGCGCCGGCCGGCCTCGCGCCCGTCGCGCGCGAGAACCGGGACCGCAAGCCGCTGGGCAAGCTGGACCGGTATCCGATCGGCACCGTGGCGGTGCTGGGCGCCCGGCCGCGGCTGGTGTTCGCCGTGGCGTACAGCCGTATCGGCAACGACTGCGTGGCCGCCCCCGGCGTGGAGGACCTCTGGACCGGTCTCAGCCGCCTGTGGGACGCGATCCACCGGCGCGCCCAACCCTGGAGCGGGTCGCGATGCCGCTCGTCGGCTCGGGGCTGTCCCGGATCGATCATCTCGACCGGGACAGCCTGCTGCGGCTGATCCTCATGTCCTTCGTCGCCCGCTCGGGGGAGGGCGCCGTCTGCCGGGAGCTGCGGCTGGTGGTGCGGCCCGCCGACCTGGAGCGGATCGGCATGCGAGAGGTGGCGGCGTTCCTGAGGCGCCTGGCGGCGGAGGCCGACCGCACATGAGGGAAGGGGGCGGGAACCCGGGCTCCCGCCCCCTTCGCCCCGGTGCGCCGGGTCAGGCCAGGCGCCGGTAGGCGGAAAGGTCCTGGAAGTACCGGGTGTCGCGCCACTCGGGCCGGGTGTCGTCGAGCCGGCAGCCGGCCAGCCGCAGCCGCGCGGCGATCTTCGCGAGGGCGGACTCCGAGCCGTCGAAGCGGATGACGTTGCGGCCGGCGGTGTCGGCGACGTGCCGCAGCCGTCCGACCTCGACGATCACGGTCCGCTCCGGGTAGGCCATCAGCACCATCCCCAGCTCGACCAGCACGTTCTGGCGGGGCTGCCCGGTCAGCCGGGTCTCGTCCTCCCGCTCCGCGTTGCCGAGCAGTTGCGGGTGGAGCTTGGCGACGTCGTCCGGGGTGAGCAGGACCAGGGCCGCCTGGGCCTGGGAGGGCGCGTTCGCGACCACCTCGCCGAGGAAGGGCGCGGTCTTCCCGGTGGCCCGTACGAGTTCCTCCCATTCCAGCGGGCGCAGGTCGAGCCGGCGCAGCAGCCCGAACATCGCCTGCCGCACCTCCTCGTCCCGGCCGTGCACGACGAAGACGCTGCGGCTGCGGTCGTGTTCGGAGGGCGCGGGCCCGGTGGCCCGCTCCGCCGCGGCGGCCGGAGCCGCCTCCGCCGTCCGCGGGCCGGGGGCCGGCGCCGCCTGGTAGGTGTAGCCGAAATGCTGGTTGTGGCCGCCGAGGACGTTCACGCTGTTGTCCCCGAACCGCTGGTTCTCGCTCATGACGGCTGTGCCCCCTGGTTGTTGGGTGACGGACCGCCACCCGGCTGGTAATTGAAGCCGAAGTGCTCGTTGTGCCCGCCCAGGACATTCATGTTGTTGTCCCCGAAGAGGATGTTGGTCTGCGCCCGGTCGTGGTCGGCGAGATCCACATCGTGCTCACGCAGAAACGTACGGATGTTCTGCAGCAGACGGCGTTCCACGATCCGCATGTATTTCACGGCGTCGGACTTCTGGAAGAAATGGTGGTAGGTCTCGCTGGTGGCCATTTCCCGGACGCTCATCAGGGCACCGCAGTCGACCGAGTCGGTCACATAGCGGCCCAGCCGGAATTCGCTGGTGTCGACCTCGGTGGGCTCCGTGCCGAACGTGACGACGGTCCCCGCGCCGTGCCCGGGACGCACCATGCGCCGCAGCGGCGGCGGCAGCAGACGCCGGGGGACGGCGCGCAGCGGCAGCAGCCACAGCGCCAGGCACCAGCGCGGCGTGGCCTTGACCATGTCCCACGCCACCCGCACGGCCAGCCGGCGGTCGAACGCGTCGGGCAGGCGGTCCACGAGGTGGAAGTCCCGGACGAGCGGCCCGAGGACGTACGTGTAGAACTCGGTGTGCAGCGTGTCGCCCTTGATGTCGAACCCGACGAACATCGAGGTCACCAGCTCTTCGTTCCACGATCCGACGCGCACGCACAGGTACTCGCGGGCCGAGTCGTAGTCCTCCCGCCAGTGGATGTCCGGGAGGTCGCCCAGCCCGGGCAGCCTGCTCCAGCCCGTTCCACGCGTCCGGTCGTTCGTCCTGATCGCCGTGGTGAAGCGGCGCCGCTCGACGGTCAGCCCCTCGATGCGTTCGTCGGGACGGGCCTCGTCGCGCAGTTCCGCGGCCATCCGGTCGGCGACGTAGCGGGTGATCTCGGGGACGGTGAACGGTTTGACGGGCTTGCGTTCCAGGCTGTCCAGGTCGAGCCCGTCCGCGGCGGCCTGCTTGCGCGAGGCGAACAGGTTCCTGGGTGCGCCGAGCAGCAGTTGGGCGCTGGACCAGTCGCGCAGGGGCTCGCCGGCGCCGACGAAGGGCCGGAATCCGCCGTAGAAGACCAGTCCGCCGCTCGAGGACTGCTCGCCGTCGATCTTGTGGATCAGGTCGTCGGTCAGGCTGCCGTTCGCGGGATAGGAGCCGTCGAAGCCGCCGTCGGGGCCGGTGTCCTTCAGACGGGTCATCAGGGTGTGCAGGGTGACGATCCGGCGCAGGTACGCCGCGCCCCACAGCGCCCAGCACAGGATCAGGGCGGCGGCCGGGGGGTTCAGTGTGCCGTTCCCCGTCAGCACGGTGACGAGGACGGCCGAGCCGATGGCCACGCCCAGCTGGATCCGGCGGAGGCGGCGGGCGGCGAGGGCGTGTGCCAGGACGGACACGGTGTCGTAGCCGTAGGACGGCGCGACCACTCTGAAGCGGTGCTTGAGCAGTTCCCGGATGACGTTCCCGCGGTAGCCGGGGTCGAGATACGTGCCCGCGGCCAGCAGACGGGTGGCCTTGGTCCGCGCGTACGCGCGCGTGACCGGGGTTCCTTCGGGCGGGCCGGGGGGACGGGGACGCAGGGTCTGTGTGGCCATGCTGGTTCAGCGCTCCGCTCGTGCCGGCGCACCCGGGCGGGGGGTGCGCACGGGTGGTCAGCTGGTCGGGGTTGCCTTGCCGCCGGTGATCTCGCCGTCCCGGACGGTGTACGTGGCGTCGTACGAGCGGGTCGTGCCGTCCGTCTGCAGGGCGTCGAGGGTGATCCGTACGTCGGACCCCTGGACGGACACGAAGGTGACGGTGTCCCGCTGGGTGTCGGCGTAGCCCGCGGCGTACGAGTCGTAGTCGGCGTCGAAGTGCTTTCCGCCCAGGTTCCAGGCGGTGCGGTAGTCGCGGTTGTTGATCGCCTCGAAGTAGGCGGCGACGACCGCCCGCGGTTCCGCGGAGCCGGTCGGCGTGCCCTGGTCCGGCGATGGGCCGAGGCCGCCGTCCCCGGGCTGTTCCGCCCCCTCGGCCGAGACCGAGCCGGGAACCGCGGAGGCGGTGCCCGGAGTGACGGGGTCGGAGTACGGCCACGTCGGCGAGGGGTCGGACCGGTCCGGGGTCCCCGGCCAGCGGCCGGTGGTGTCCCCGGCCACGGCGGCCGGGCCGGACTCGTCGCCCAGTCCGCCGGTCAGGCCCAGGCCCAGGACGAGCAGCAGGGGTAAGCCGGCGACGGCGAGTCCCCAGGTGCGGGCGGGCCCGGTGGGCGGTATCAGTCCGACGCCGCGGTACGGCCTCGGCGGGGCCGGGGCGGCGGGGGCGTACGGAGGGGCGGATCCGGTTCGGGGGTACGGCAGGCCGGGGTCGTTCATGGGGTACTCCAACGTTCACGACAGTGCGCCGGTTCGCTCACGCCGCCTGCTTACACGGCCGTCCGGAGCCGCCGGCCCGTTTGCCGACATGTCGCACGATGCGTACAGGCCGGTGGTATGGGGTCGCGGCGTCCCGGCCGCCCTCGGGCTGGTGGGCCGGCTGACGGCTCCGATGCCACCAGTGCCACCGCTTCCGCGGCCAGCGGGCATCCGCTTCCGAACCGCTTCCGAGCCGTCCGACGGAGCACGACCAAGGCCCCGCCCGACCGGTCGGGGCCTTGGCGGGACGGACTCACCCGGCCACGGGGCCGATGGCCCTCCGCGCCTGGTGCACCCGGGGGGTCACCGGTTGCCCAGGTACCTGCCGTACGCGAGCGCGCTCTTCGGGGAGGGCAGGCCCAGCTCGGCGGGAGTGAAGGCGGAGGAGCCGTTGGCGCTCGCCCGGGGCAGCAGCCACACGCCGCCCGAGCCGGCGTTCTCGCCCGGGGAGCCGACCGCCACGTCGGCCCTGCCGTCGTGGTTGTAGTCACCGGTGGCGACGGCCGCGCCGAAGGCGTCGCCGGCCTCCGCGACCCCCGGCACGCGCGGCGTGTCCTGCTGGAACCCGACGGAGTGGGCTTCGCCCCCCGCGTCGACGAGGCCGGCCGGGCCGCCGAACAGGAGGGTCGCGGCCCCCGCGCCCGTACGGGTGCCGATCGCCTCACCGGGGGCTCCGGCGATCAGGTCGTCGCGGCCGTCGTTGTCGATGTCGGCGACGGTGAGGGCGGCACCGAAGTGGTCACCGGTCTCCGCGACGCCCGCCACGCCGGCCGTGTCCTGGTTGAGGGTCTGCTGCCGGAACCCGAAGCTGCCGGGCGTGGCGCTGCCGTAGTGGACGTGGATGCCGCCGCCCTTGGCCAGCTCCTCGGGGCCGCACGGGTCGTCGATGTTCTCGTCGGCGATCTCCCGGCACTCACCGAGGGCCAGGTCGTCGTGGCCGTCGCCGTCGAAGTCGCCGGCGGCGAGGGCGGAGACCCCGGCGTTGTCGGTGTTCCAGGTGTTGACCACGGCCTGCTCGGTCGCGTCCCAGGCCCACAGGCGTACGTGCGACTGGGTGAACGGGGTCTTCTTCGTCCAGTACCCGACCGCTAGGTCCGCCTTGCCGTCCCCGGTGAAGTCGCCGGTGGCGAGGACGGGGGCGCGGCCCCCCATGGGGGCGGCGACGACCGTGGCGACCATGCTGTCTTCGCCCTGGGCGACACGAGCGACGACCTTGTCCGTGCCGCCGATCACGATCTCCTTGTTGCCGTCGCCGGTCAGATCGGCCGCCGCGACCGATTCGCCGTACGCCGCCGACGCCGAGGGGCCGTCGAGGACTACGGACCCCGAGCCGGGGCCGTCCTTGCCGCCGCCCACCGCGAGGACCATGCCCACGTCCTTGCCGCGGCCGGTGATGTCCTCGCCCGGGGCGCCGAGGAGGAGTTCCGCGATGCCGTCGCCGTTCAGGTCCACCAGCTCCACGGAGGCGCCGAAGCGGTCGCCCGCCTCGGGGGTGCCCGGGACCTCGGGGGTGGCCTGGCTGATACGGATGCTGCCGTGGGCGCCGATCCCCTTCGGGCCGCCCCAGACGATGTTGACGTAGCCGGCTCTCGCCTTGCCGCCCACCGTGCCGTCGGGTACGCCGACGGCGAGGTCCGCGTAGCCGTCACCGTTGAAGTCGCCGGGGGTGTGTGCGGGAACGGCGGCCGAGGCCGGAAGGGTCAGCCCGGTGGTGACCGCAGCGACGATGGCGGCTGCCGTGGCGTACGTCCGTATCCGACTGCGCACGTGGGCTCCAAGGTGTTCGAGGCGTCCGAGGTGTGGAGTTCACCTGTGGGACATCCGGAGGGCACCGAGGGTTGTGCCGGTGCGGGACGGTACGCGCGCCTCCATGTGACGTCCGTCCGCCCGCTCATCGGGAATCCGGCGACCGGATGCTCCTGAACCGCCGAGAACCCGGCTGAGACGGACAACGTCGATGGGGTGCCCCCCCCAACGGGG
>NZ_JBHYKH010000077.1:0-24712 GCF_042741275.1 Streptomyces sp. NPDC058964 | reverse complement strand
CGGGCAGAGCGCGCAGTTGCTCGGCGCACAGCACTACCCGGACCCGGAAGCCGGAGGGATCGAGCAGCGAGACCGACTGTCCCCCGCCGGGTACGACTATATCCCGGACCGCGCGCCCGCGCGCGCGCGCGCGAGAGCGCACCCCCCCCCCCCGCGCCGTGCCCCCGCGGGCCCCCGCGCGCGGCGCCGACACCACCGGGTTGGATCCCATCAGCAGCAGGGCGCGGACGTCCGTGCCCAGGGCGTCGAGCAGCTCGTACGCGCTGCGCCCCGGCCCGGGAAGGCTGTCGGGGTCCACTCCCCACACCCCGGCCACGTGCCGCCGGGCGGCGGGGTCGGTCAGCTTGCGGTAGCCGGGCAACTGGTCGGCCTTCTGCCCGTGTTCGCGGCCGCCCTGCCCGTTGCCCTGCCCCGTCAGACAGCCGTACCCGGACAGCGGCCGGCCCGCGCGCCCGGTCGCCAGGCACAGGTTGATCCAGGCGCCGACCGTGTCGGTCCCCTTGGACTGCTGCTCCGGTCCGCGCGCGGTGAGCACCATCGCGGCCTCGGGCTCGCAGAACATCCGTACAGCCTGCCGGAGTTGAGGAACGGACACCCCCGTGATCCGTTCCACGTACTCCGGCCAGTGGGCCATGGCCGCCGCCCGCGCGTCCTCCCAGCCCACCGTGCGCTCCTGGACGTAGGCCTCGTCCGTACGGCCCTCCGCCACCACCAGGTGCAACAGGCCCAGCGCCAGCGCGAGATCCGTCCCCGGACGCGGTGCCAGGTGCAGGTCCGCCTGTTCCGCCGTCCTCGTGCGGCGCGGGTCGACGACGATCAGCGTGCCGCCGTTCTCGCGCAGCTCGTTGAAGAACCGCAGCGACGGCGGCATCGTCTCCGCGGGGTTGGAGCCGACCAGGATCACGCAGCCCGTCTTCGGGATGTCCTCCAGCGGAAAGGGCAGCCCGCGGTCCAGCCCGAAGGCCTTAGTGCCGGCGGCCGCCGCCGACGACATGCAGAAGCGGCCGTTGTAGTCGATCTGCGAGGTGCCCAGCACCACCCGCGCGAACTTGCCGAGCGAGTAGGCCTTCTCGTTCGTCAGACCGCCCCCGCCGAACACCCCGCACGCGTCGGGACCGTACGCGGTCCGCGCCGACGACAGGCCCGCGACGATCCGGTCGAGGGCCTCGTCCCAGGTGGCGGGCACGAGCGTGCCACCGGAGCGCACCAGCGGGGAGGTCAGCCGGACCCGGGACGAGAGCACCGCCGGAGCCGTACGGCCCTTGCCGCACAGTGCCCCCCGGTTCACCGGGAAGTCCACACGCTCGGAGACCTCGACGCCCCCCTCGGGCAGGGGCGACAGGGTCATCCCGCACTGCAGGGCGCAGTACGGGCAGTGGGTGGGCGTCGAGGCGGTCTCCATGCCGCTCAGCGTGCTTCGGGCGTGTTACGCCGGTGACCGCGCCTTGTTACACCGTGGGGAAGGCGACCTCCCCACCGCGCTCCCGCCGCCGTGAGGCGGCGTCCGCCGCGCAGGAGCGGAGTCCGCGCCCCGCCTCACCGCGCGCTCGCCAGCGCCCGCTCCACCCCCGGCTCCCGGGGCCCCAGGAACCGGGGTTCCGGCTCGAACAGCGCGTCCAGGGCCGCCTTGCCCGCCGCGAAGACCTCGCGGGTGCCTCCGTAGTACCAGGTGGCGTCGTGCTTGGCCTCGACGCCGATGCCGTACGAGTCGATGCCCGCCGCCTCGCACAGGGCGACCGCACGCCGGATGTGGAAGCCCTGGCTGATGAGGACGGCCCGGTCCACCCCGAAGATCTTCTTCGCGCGGACGCAGGAGTCCCAGGTGTCGAAGCCGGCGTAGTCGCTGACGATCCGGGCGTCCGGGACACCGTGCTTCGTGAGGTACGCGCGCATGGCGTCCGGCTCGTCGTAGTCCTTGCGGCTGTTGTCCCCGGTGACCAGGACGACCTCGATACGGCCCGCGCGGTACAGCTTCGCCGCCGCGTCCAGCCGGTGCGCGAGGTACGGCGACGGCTCGCCCGCCCACAGGCCCGCCCCGAAGACGACGGCCACCTCGGTGCGCGGCGCGTCGGCCGTGGTGCGCAGCCGGTCGGCAGTGGACACGTACAGCCACGTCACCGGGAGCAGCGCGAGGACGCACACCGCCATGACTGCCTGCACCAGCCGCCGCCGCCCGGCACGGGTGCGCGGCAGACGCGGTCGACGGATCTTCATGTGGTCCCCTCGGCTCCCAGATCGGCTTCGACCATGGAGGACGCCGTGCGCGGTGATCCGGTTCGCCTCACACCGCGCGGCCCCTTCCCGTGAAGCACTGGAAAATACCCGTCACCACCGTGCAACGGGCACGCAACCTCCGGCCGCCAGGATCCTCGCATGACGGCGTCGAACCCTCCCCACGACGAGTCCCGCATCCACCTCGACAGCACGGCGCACATCATGAACAGCATCAGCAGTCAGCTGGCCGGCCAGCTCAGCCTCGTCCGGCTCGACGGCAGACGCCGCACCGGCCCGCCCGCCCTCGTCCTCGTGGCGCACGGCAGCCGGGATCCGCGTGCGCTGAGCACCGTCCGCACCCTCATGGAGCGCGTACGGGAGCTGCGCCCCGGTCTGCCCGTGCGCCTCGGGCACATCGAGCTCAACGAGCCGCTGCTCCCCGACACCCTCGCCTCCCTCGGCGACGCCCCCGCCGTGCTCGTACCGCTGCTGCTCAGCCGCGGCTACCACGTCAAGCGGGACATCCCCGAGATGGCGGCCGCCGCTGGGGCACGCACGCGCGTGGCCGCCCCGCTCGGTCCGCACCCGCTCCTGGTGGAGACCCTGTACGCCCGCCTCGTCGAGGCCGGCTGGCGCACCGCGCCCGACGCCGACACCCGCCGCTCCGGCGCCGTCGTCCTCGCCGCGGCCGGGTCCCGCGACCCCGACTCCGCGGCCGACACCCGCCGCACCGCCCGCCTCCTCGCCGACCGCCTGGGCGTGCCCGTGGTCCCCGCCTACGCCTCCGCCGCGACCCCGGCCGTCGAGACGGCCGTACGCTCCCTGATCGCGCGAGGACGCGACCGCATCGCCGTGGCGTCCTGTTTCACGGCCCCCGGTCGCTTCGCCACCCAGTGCGCCGAGGCGGCCCCCTGGATCGCCTCGTCCCCCCTGGGCGCCCACCCGGCCATGGCCCGCCTGATCCTGCACCGCTACGACCAGACCCTGGCAGCACCGGCGACAGAACCCCTACTGGCCTCAGCCTGAAGGAGCACAGGCAACCGCGCACACCCCCGACCTCCCCCGGCACCGACAGGGCGCGGGGAACTGCGCGAGACCCCCCACCCACCCGCACACGCGAAACACCCCGACCCGGCAGACGAGCAGGCGCCCGCCGCCCCCCATTTGTCACTGCCGACGCTTACTGTCGAACCATGGAAGGCACCGCAGGTACCGGCATCGCACCCCCATTCGGCTACGACCCGCCCTCGGCGGAGCGCTGGGCGCCCGAGCCCGACAAACGCCCCGGCCGCACCGCTTTCCAACGCGACCGCGCCCGGATCCTGCACAGCGCGGCGCTGCGCCGCCTGGCCGGCAAGACCCAGGTGGTCACCCCGGGCGAACGCAGCCAGGTCTGGGACGCCAGCCCCCGCACCCGGCTCACCCACTCCCTGGAGTGCGCCCAGGTCGGCCGGGAACTCGGCGCGGCCCTCGGCTGCGACCCCGACCTCGTCGAGGCCGCCTGCCTCTCCCACGACCTCGGCCACCCGCCCTTCGGCCACAACGGGGAACAGGCCCTCAACGAATTCGCCGAGGACTGCGGCGGCTTCGAGGGCAACGCCCAGTCCCTCAGGCTCCTCACCCGCATCGAGCCCAAGCGCTTCACCGCCGAAGGCTCCGTCGGCCTCAACCTCACCCGCGCCGCCCTCGACGCCGCCACCAAGTACCCCTGGCCGCGCGGCGCCCACCCCACCGACCCCGGTTCCCGCAAGTTCGGCGTCTACGAGGACGACCGGCCCGTCTTCGACTGGGTCCGCAAGGAGGCCCCCGGCACGCGCACCTGCTTCGAGGCCCAGGTCATGGACTGGTCCGACGACGTGGCGTACTCGGTGCACGACGTCGAGGACGGTCTGCACGCCGGCCACATCGACCCCAACTGCCTGCACGCCGAGCCGGAACGGCAGGCGGTCTTCGCCGTCGCCGTCGGCCGCTACGTTCCGGCGGACACCGACCCGGCCGAACTCGCCGAGGCCCTCGACCGGCTCCAGGACCAGGAGTGGTGGCCGCACGGGTACGACGGCTCGGCGGTCGCCCAGGCCCGCCTGAAGGACGCCACCAGCCAGCTCATCGGCCGTTTCTGCCTGGCCGCCGAGGGCGCCACGCGTGCCGCGTACGGCGGCGGCCGCCTCACCCGCTACGGCGCCGAACTCGTCGTACCGAGAGCCACCCGCATGGAGTGCGCGGTCCTCAAGGCGGTCGCCGACCGGTACGTGATGCAGCGGGCCGAGCAGGAGCGGCTCCGCGCGGACCAGCGGGTCGTCGTCGCCGAACTCGCCGAGGCGCTGACCGCCCGCGCCCCCGACGGTCTGGACCCGCAGTTTCGCTCCCTGTTCGACGGGGCACCCGACGACCACGCACGCAAACGTGTGATCGTCGACCAGATCGCCTCCCTCACCGACGCCTCCGCCCGCTCGCTGCACGCGCGCCTGACGGGGCGCGGGTGACCGACACGTGAGACTGACGAGGTACGTGTGACAGTGAAGTGACCCTCCGTGGCCTGATCGGGTCACTCCCTCTTCCCGCACCACGCCACGTGCGGGACGCTCCCATCTGGCGGCACCCTGACGAGGAGGCAGCAAGTGGTCGACGCGGATCAGACATTCGTCATCGTCGGAGGCGGCCTGGCCGGCGCGAAGGCGGCCGAGACACTCCGCACGGAGGGCTTCACCGGCCGCGTGATACTGATCTGCGACGAACGCGAACACCCGTACGAACGCCCGCCGTTGTCCAAGGGCTATCTGCTCGGCAAGGAGGAGCGCGACAGCGTCTTCGTGCACGAGCCCGCCTGGTACGCGCAGAACGACGTCGAGCTGCACCTCGGCCAGACCGTCGACGCGATCGACCGCACCGCGCGGACCGTGCGCTACGGCGACGACGGCACCCTCGTCCGCTACGACAAGCTGCTGCTCGCCACCGGCGCCGAGCCCCGCCGGCTCGACGTCCCCGGCACCGACCTCGTGGGCGTCCACCACCTGCGCCGCCTCGCCCACGCGGAGCGGCTCAAGGGCGTCCTCACCACCCTCGGCCGGGACAACGGCCACCTGGTGGTCGCGGGCGCCGGCTGGATCGGTCTGGAGGTCGCGGCGGCGGCCCGCGGATACGGCGCGGAGGTCACCGTCATCGAGCCGCTGCCGACCCCGCTGCACGGCGTCCTCGGCCCCGAGCTCGGCAACGTCTTCGCCGAGCTGCACCGCGAGCACGGCGTCCGCTTCCGCTTCGGCGCCCGGCTCACCGAGATCGTCGGCCAGGACGGCATGGTCCTGGCGGTCCGCACCGACGACGGCGAGGAGCACCCGGCGCACGCCGTCCTCGCGGCCATCGGCGCCGCCCCCCGCACCGGCCTCGCGGAGGCTGCGGGCCTGGATATCGCCGACCGGGCGCACGGCGGCGGCATCGCCGTCGACGAACGGCTGCGCACCTCCGACCCGGACATCCACGCGGCCGGTGACGTCGCCTCCTTCCCGCACGCCCTCTTCGACACCCGGCTGCGGGTGGAGCACTGGGCGAACGCCCTGAACGGCGGTCCGGCGGCGGCCCGCGCGATGCTCGGCAGGGACGTCACCTACGACCGCGTGCCCTACTTCTTCACCGACCAGTACGACCTGGGGATGGAGTACAGCGGCTGGGCGCCGCCGGACTCGTACGACGAGGTGGTGATCCGGGGCGACGCGGGCAAGCGGGAGTTCATCGCCTTCTGGCTGAAGGAGGGGAGGGTGCTGGCCGGGATGAACGTGAATGTGTGGGACGTCACAGAGCCGATCCAGAATCTCATCCGCTCCGGGGCCCGGGTGAACACCGAAGCCCTCGCCGACCCGCACGTACCCCTCGACAGCCTCGGTTCCTGATCTCCGCGGGAACCGCCGCTGTCACACCACCCCCGTAGAATTCACGCGTGGCAGGACGGATCAACGACGAGGACGTGAAGGCGGTACGGGACGCGGTCCCGATCGACGCCGTCGTGTCCGAGTACCTCCAGCTGCGCAACGCGGGCGGCGGCAACCTCAAGGGACTGTGCCCGTTCCACGACGAGAAGTCGCCGTCCTTCCAGGTCAGCCCGAGCAAGGGACTCTTCCACTGCTTCGGCTGCCAGGAGGGCGGCGACACCATCACCTTCGTGATGAAGGTCGACCACCTGTCCTTCTCGGAGGCGGTCGAGCGCCTCGCCGCCCAGGCCGGCATCACGCTGCGCTACGAGGAGGGCGGATACAACCCGGCCCACCAGCGCGGCGAGCGGATCCGCCTGGTCGAGGCACACAAGATCGCCGCACAGTGGTACGCCGAGCAGCTCGCCACCGGTCCCGAGGCCGAGACCGGCCGGGTCTTCCTCGCCGAGCGCGGCTTCGACCAGGCGGCCGCCGTCCACTTCGGTGTCGGCTACAGCCCCCAGGGCTGGGACCACCTCACCCGGTACCTGCGCGGAAAGGGCTTCTCCGACAAGGAGCTGCTCCTGTCCGGCCTCTCCCAGGAGGGCCGCCGCGGCCCCATCGACCGTTTCCGCGGCCGCCTGATGTGGCCGATCCGCGACATCGGCGGCGAGGTGGTGGGCTTCGGCGCCCGAAAGCTGTACGAGGCGGACAACGGCCCCAAGTACCTCAACACGCCCGAGACGGCGATCTACAAGAAGTCCCAGGTCCTCTACGGCATCGACCTCGCGAAGAAGGACATCGCCAAGGCCAGCCGTGCGGTCGTCGTCGAGGGCTACACGGACGTCATGGCCTGCCACCTCGCCGGAGTGACCACCGCCATCGCCACGTGCGGCACGGCCTTCGGCGGCGACCACATCAAGATCCTCCGCCGGCTCCTGATGGACAACGGCAGCGCCCGCGTGATCTTCACCTTCGACGGCGACGCGGCCGGCCAGAAGGCGGCCCTGCGCGCCTTCGAGGACGACCAGAAGTTCGCCGCCGAGACGTACATCGCCATCGCGCCCGACGGGATGGACCCCTGCGAGCTGCGCCTGGCCAAGGGCGACGAGGCGGTCGCCGACCTGGTCGAACCCCGTACCCCGCTCTTCGAGTTCGCGCTGCGCCAGATCGTGAGCCGCTACGACCTGGACACCCCGGGCGGCCGCGCCGCGGCACTGGACGAGGCCGCCCCGGTCGTCGCCCGCATCAAGAACAGCGGCGCCCAGCACGAGGTCGCGGTGGAACTGGCCGGGATGCTCGGCATCCTGGACACCCAGTTCGTGGTCAAGCGGATCGCCCAGCTGGCCCGTTGGGCACGCGAACGCGGCGCCGGCCGAGGCCCGGCACCGGCCGCCCGGGCCCCGCAGCACTACGAGGCGGCGTCCCCCCGCGCCACGGCCTCCGGGCCGGCCCTGAACCTGCGCAACCCGGTGTACGCCACCGAGCGGGAGCTCCTCAAGCTGGCCCTCCAGCGCCCGGAGCTGGTGTCCCCCGCGTTCGACGCCTACGGAGTCGACGAGTTCACCGCCCCGGCCTACGCGGCGGTGCGCCAGGCCATCATGGAAGCCGGCGGCGCGGAGCACGGCACGCAGGACTCGCAGGAGTACCTGGTCCGCGTCCGCGAGGCGGCCCCCGACGACACGGTCCGCGCGATGGTCACGGAGCTGGCGGTCGAGGCGATCATGCGCCGCACGGTCGACGAGAACTACGCGGGCGAACAACTGGTCTGGGTCCGCCGCCGGGCCGTCGACCGCCGTATCCACGACATCCAGATCACCCTCACCCGCCTCGGCAGCAACGGGGACCCCGCCCATCTGGCCGCCGTCCAGAACGAGTTGTGGGTGTTGCAGCAGTACGGTCAGGCGTTGCGTGAGCAGGGCGCGGCCGCTCTCTGAGCGGTCCGGACACGCCGGGATCACCACGCGGTCACGGACCGGATGCAAAAAGTCACCGCACGCCCCTCGTGGCGGCGATGTGTCTTACCCCACACTGGGTCCGGTGCCTGAGTCCTCGGAGCGCGGCCGATCCGTCCCCCACGGGTCCTACACCCCCGCGGTTCCGCTCATCGCGTACGGGACGGACAGCGGCGAGGCCGCCGACTCCGCCCCCGAAGTACCGCTGCCGTACACCTTGGCAGCGATCATCCTGGAGGTCGCCCCCGTGCAGACCCAGACCCTCACCCAGACCGACATCAGCGCGACGGAAGAGCCTGCCGCCGGTGCGGACGACGAGACCGGCGTCTTCGCGGCCGTGCCCCCGCAGAGCCGTGCCGCACTGCACCCCGAGACGGAGCCGGAGGACCCGTCCGAGCCTGCGGAACCACCCGCCGAGGCGCTCGCCGCCGACGCTTCCGAGCCCGCCGGACCGCCCGCCGCCGCCCGCACCGAGACCGGCGGCCCCTCCTCGGACCTGTTCCGGCAGTACCTGCGCGAGATCGGCCGCATCCCGCTGCTCACCGCGGCCGAGGAGGTCGAACTCGCCCGCCGGGTCGAGGCCGGGCTCTTCGCCGAGGAGAAGCTCGGCAACACGCCCGACCTGGACAGCCAGCTGGCCATGGACCTCGACAAACTGGTCGTGATGGGACGCATGGCCAAACGGCGGCTCATCGAGGCCAACCTGCGGCTCGTGGTCTCCGTCGCCAAGCGGTACGTCGGGCGCGGGCTGACCATGCTGGACCTCGTCCAGGAGGGGAACCTCGGGCTCATCCGGGCCGTCGAGAAGTTCGACTACGCCCGCGGCTACAAGTTCTCCACGTACGCCACCTGGTGGATCCGGCAGGCCATGTCCCGCGCCCTCGCCGACCAGGCCCGGACGATCCGCGTGCCCGTGCACGTCGTCGAGCTCATCAACCGGGTCGTGCGGGTGCAGCGCCGGATGCTGCAGGAACGCGGCTACGAGCCCACCCCCGACGAGGTCGCCGCCCACCTCGACCTGGCGCCCGAGCGGGTCAGCGAGGTGCTGCGCCTGGCCCAGGAGCCCGTCTCGCTGCACGCGCCAGTGGGCGAGGAGGACGACGTCGCCCTCGGTGACCTCATCGAGGACGGCGACGCCGCCAGCCCCGTGGAGTCCGCCGCCTTCCTGTTGCTCAGGGAGCACCTGGAGGCCGTGCTGTCGACCCTGGGCGAGCGGGAGCGCAAGGTCGTACAGCTGCGCTACGGGCTCGCCGACGGCCGCCCCCGCACCCTCGAGGAGATCGGTCGCATCTTCGGGGTCACGCGGGAGCGGATCCGGCAGATCGAGTCGAAGACCCTCAACAAGCTGCGGGACCACGCGTTCGCGGACCAGCTGCGGGGCTACCTGGACTGAAAGGGGCCGCTCACCCTGCGGCGAGCGGCCCCCTGCGGTACGAACCCGCTCAGTCCACCTCGGCGACCGCCTGCGCGAACTGCGCCTTGTACAGCCGCGCATAGGCACCGTCCGAGGCCAGCAGCTCGGCGTGGGCGCCCTGTTCGACGATCGAACCGTTCTCCATCACCAGGATCGTGTCGGCGTCCCGGATCGTCGACAGCCGGTGCGCGATGACGAACGACGTCCGCCCGTGCGCCAGCTTCGCCATCGCCTTCTGGATCAGCACCTCGGTACGGGTGTCGACGGAGCTGGTCGCCTCGTCGAGCACCAGGATCACCGGGTCGGAAAGGAACGCCCGCGCGATGGTGATGAGCTGCTTCTCGCCGGCGCTGACACCCGTGCCCTCGTCGTCGATCACGGTGTCGTAGCCCTCGGGCAGGGTGCGGATGAAGCGGTCGGCGTGGGCCGCCCGCGCCGCCTCCTCGATCTCGCCCCGGGTGACCTCGCGGGAGGCGCCGTAGGCGATGTTCTCGGCGATGGTGCCGCCGAACAGCCAGGTGTCCTGCAGCACCATGCCGATCCCGGCCCGCAGTCCGTCCCGGGACATCCTGCGGATGTCGACGCCGTCGAGGGTGATCCGGCCGCCGGACACGTCGTAGAACCGCATCAGCAGATTGACCAGCGTGGTCTTGCCCGCGCCCGTCGGACCCACGATCGCGACCGTATGGCCCGGCTCCACCTTCAGCGACAGGTCCTCGATCAGCGGCTTCTCGGGGTCGTACCGGAACGACACGTGCTCCAGCGCCACGCGCCCGGCCAGTTCCGCCGGCCGCTCGCCGGGCACCGGGTCGGCCTCCTGCTCCTCCGCGTCCAGCAGTTCGAAGATCCGCTCGGCCGAAGCGACGCCCGACTGCACCAGGTTGGCCATCGAGGCGACCTGGGTCAGCGGCATGGAGAACTGCCGCGAGTACTGGATGAAGGCCTGCACGTCACCGATCGACAGTGCGCCGGACGCCACCCGCAGACCGCCGACCACCGCGATGAGCACGTAGTTCAGGTTCGACACGAACATCATCAGCGGCTGCATCACCCCGCTGTTGAACTGCGCCTTGAACCCGGCCTCGTACAGCGCCTCGTTCTGCTCGGCGAACTGCTTCGCCGACTCCTCCTGGCGGCCGAACACCTTCACCAGGGTGTGCCCGGTGTACATCTCCTCCACGTGCGCGTTCAGCTTGCCGGTGGAGCGCCACTGCTGCACGAAGTGCGGCTGCGACCGCTTGCCGACGCGGGTCGCCACGACGAACGACAGCGGCACGGTGACCAGGGCGACCAGGGCCAGCAGCCACGACACCCAGAACATCATCACCAGCACACCGATGATGGTGAGCACCGAGTTGATGAGCTGGCCCATCGACTGCTGCAGCGTCTGGCCGATGTTGTCGATGTCGTTGGTCGCCCGGGAGAGCACCTCACCACGCTGGCGCTTGTCGAAGTACGACAGCGGCAGCCGTGACAGCTTCGTCTGGACGTCCTCGCGCATCCGGTACATCGTGCGGTTCACGGCCCGGTTCACCAGCCGCGTCGCCACCGCCATCAGCAGACCGGCCACCAGGAACGTGCCCAGCGCGAACAGCAGGACGTGTCCGACGGCGTCGAAGTCGATGCCCTTGCCGGGGGTGAAGTCGGTGCCCTGGAGCATGTCCGCGACGGAGCCCTGGCCCCGCGCGCGCATCGAGTCGAGCACCTGCTCCTTGGTGGCCCCGGCGGGCATCTGCCGGCCGATGATGCCGGCGAAGACCAGGTCCGTGGCCCTGCCGAGGATCTTCGGACCGATGACGCTCAGGGTCACGCTGACGACGACGCACAGCAGCAGCGCGTAGATCGTCAGCCGTTCGGGCCCGAACCGGGCTATGAGCCGCTTGCCCGACCCCTTGAAGTCCATCGAGCGCTGGTCGGGGCCGCCCCCGGCCATCATGCGTCCCATGGGCCCTGCCATCAGGCCGCCTCCGCTTCCGTCAGCTGGGAGAGCACGATCTCCCGGTAGGTCTCGTTGCCGGCCATGAGCTCGTGGTGCCGGCCCGTGCCGACGACCCGCCCCTCGTCCAGGACCACGATCCGGTCGGCGTCCCGGATGGTCGCCACGCGCTGCGCGACGATCACCACGGTCGCCTCGGCCGTCTCCCGGGCGAGCGCGGTGCGCAGGGCCGCGTCGGTGGCGTAGTCGAGCGCGGAGAAGGAGTCGTCGAACAGATAGATCTCCGGGCGCTGCACGAGCGTACGGGCGATGGCCAGACGCTGGCGCTGACCGCCGGAGACATTGGTGCCGCCCTGGGCGATCGGGGCGTTCAGACCGCCCTCGAGCTTCTGCACGAAGTCCTTGGCCTGGGCGACCTCCAGCGCGTGCCAGAGCTCCTCGTCGGTGGCGTCCGGATTGCCGTACCGCAGATTGGTGGCCACCGTGCCCGCGAACAGGTACGGCTTCTGCGGGACGAGCCCCACGGTCTTCGCGAGCAGCACCGGGTCGAGGCCGGCCACGTCGGCGCCGTCGACCAGCACCTCGCCCTCGGTGGCGTCGAACAGCCGGGGCACCAGCCCGAGCAGGGTCGACTTGCCGCTGCCGGTGGAGCCGATCACGGCGGTGGTCTCACCCGGCCGGGCCACCAGGTCGACGGACCTCAGCACCGGCTCCTCGGCACCCGGGTAGCGGAAGCCGGCGCCACGGATCTCCAGATGGCCGTGGCGGCGCAGCTCGGTGACGGGTGCGAGCGGCGGTACCACGCTGGACTCCGTCTCCATGACCTCCTGGATGCGTTCGGCGCACACCTCCGCGCGCGGCACCATCATGAACATGAACGTGGCCATCATCACAGACATGACAATCTGCATCAGATAGGCGAGGAACGCGGTCAGGTCGCCGATCGCCATCCCGCCGCTGTCGATCCGGTGCGCGCCGAACCACACGACCGCGATCGACGACAGGTTCACCACCGTCATCACGATCGGGAACATCAGCGCGAGCATCCGGCCGGTGGCCAGCTGCATCTCGGTGAGGTCGCCGTTCGCCTCGCCGAAGCGGCCCTGCTCGTACTCGTCCCGGACGAAGGCGCGGATGACCCGGTTGCCGGTGATCTGCTCGCGCAGCACCCGGTTCACCGTGTCCAGGCGCACCTGCATGGACCGGAACAGCGGGCGCAGCCGGCGCACGATCAGCGTCACGGAGATGCCCAGCACGGGGACGACCGCGACCAGTACCCCTGACAGCGGCACGTCCAGGCCGAGGGCCAGGACGATGCCGCCCACGCACATGATGGGCGCCGACACCATCAGCGTGAACGTCATCAGCGCCAGCATCTGGACCTGCTGGACGTCATTGGTCGTACGGGTGATGAGGGAGGGCGCGCCGAAGTGGCCGAGCTCCCGTGAGGAGAAGGACTGCACCCTGTCGAAGACGGCGGCCCGGACGTCCCGGCCGAGCGCCGAGGCGGTCCTCGCGCCGAAGTACACGGCGCCGATGTTGCACACGACCTGCACCAGCGAGATGCCGATCATCAGGGCGCCGAAGGACAGGATGTAACCGGTGTCCCCCTTCACCACGCCGTGGTCGATGATGTCCGCGTTCAGTGTGGGCAGGTAGAGGGTGGCGCAGGTCTGCAGGAACTGCAGCAGCACCAGGATGGTGATGGGTTTCTTGTAGGGCCTGAGATAGGTCCGCAGAAGTCGTATGAGCACGCTACGTCTCTCGCAGTCGGCGGGTGGGGGCGCGGTGGTTGCCCCTGGCCCCCATCGTCGAACACTCCACCCGTGTTACCTCAACCGATTAACCCGATAGCGGGTCTCCAGTGAGGCCGCAGCAGGTCTCTTACGAGCGGAACGCCCCGGGATGGGTCTGTTCGCGTACCGACACGAACTGCTGCCGCACCGCCTGCCCCACCGCCAACTCGTCGCCCGGGTTCAGGACCTGCGCCGCCGCGCCCTGCCAGGCCGGCGGGGTGCGCGGGTCGAGCGTGCCCCGGGAGGCCCCGAGGGCCCAGGCCGCCTGGCGGGCGGCGCCGATCGCGGCGTAGTCGGCGGGCTGCGGTACGACGACCTGCGCGCCGAAGAGCATGGGCGCCGCGGCCTGCACGGCGGACAACTCGGCGGCCTGCCCCAGCAGGAAGACCCGCCGCACGTCGACGCCCCGCCCGCGCAGCACGTCCAGCGCGTCGGCGAGCCCGCAGATCATGCCCTCGAAGGCGGCCCGCGCCAGGTGCTCGGGCTTCATGGACTCACGTCTGAGTCCGGCCAGGGTGCCCGCCGTGTGCGGCAGATTCGGCGTCCGTTCGCCCTCCAGGTAGGGCAGCAGGACCAGCCCGTGGGACCCGGGCGTGGACTTCATCGCCAGGTCGGACAGGCTCTCCAGGTCGGGCACCCCGAGGAGTTCGGCGGTGCCGCGCAGGGTCCGTACGGCGTTCAGGGTGGTCACGACGGGCAGGTGCATACCGGTGGCGTCGGCCAGCGAGGTGATCATGCCGCTCTGGTCGGCGAGGGCCTCGGGGTGCACCGCCATCACGGACCCGGAGGCGCCGAGCGACACCACCGCGTCGCCGAGCCCGAGGCCGAGCCCGAACGCGGCGGCCATCGTCTCCCCGGTTCCCGCGGAGATCAGCAGTCCCTCGGGCGTCGTGCCGGCCGCGTCGGAGGGGCCGATCACCTCCGGGAGCGCGGCCTGGTGACCGAGCGCCAGCTCCACCAGGTCGGGCCGGTAGCCACCGGTGGCCGCCGACCAGTAACCGGTGCCGGAGGCACCGCCGCGGTCGGTGGTCCTTCTCACCGGCCGGCCGAGCAGCTGCCAGACCAGCCAGTCGTGGGCCTGCAGCAGGACCGCCGTCCGCCGGGCGTTCTCCGGCTCGTTCTTGGCGAGCCAGCGCAGCTTGGTCACCGGCTGCGCCGCCTGCGGCACCGAGCCCACGGCCTGCGCCCACGCCTCGCGCCCGCCGAGCGCGTCGACCAGGTCGGCGGCCGCGACCTGCGCCCGCTTGTCGCCGCCGACCATGGCCGGCCGCACGGTGTTGCCCTGCGCGTCCAGCGGCACGACCGCGTTCTGCTGGGCGGAGACGCCGATCGCCTGCACGCCCTCCAGGAGCCCGCCGCCGGCTGCCTCGCCCAGCGACAGCAGCCAGGCCTGCGGATCGATGTCGGAGGGGCGGCCGCCCTCGGGGTTGTCCACCGGGTGCGGGGCGTAGCCCTGCCGGAGCACGGCTCCGCTGTCCGCGTCACAGACGACGATGCGAGTGAAATCGGGCGAGCTGTCCAACCCGGCGACTATCCCCATGCCGAAAATTCTGCCGTACCGCGCCGCCGGGTTTGGCCATGGGCGCCGTGGAGGTGCGTGTTATTTCGCGGGTTCAGGTCGTCTGTGACTGGTCGGGCCCACCCTGCGGAGCCGCGGATGTCACAGGCCCGCGCCCCTTCGGGGCACGGATACGGCCCCGACAGGTCCCGCTAGGTGTTGCTCGTGCCCCAGTCGTCCGAGGCTGCGCCGTTTGGGTGATGCGCCCGCATGGCGCGCATCCGCTGGGTCACCGAGTCCGGCATGTGCTCGCCGACCTTCTCGCCCACCGCGTGGGCCGCCCTGCCCGCCAGTACGCGGCTCTGCTGGGCCGCCGTCTCGGCGGTGTTGCGGACCGCCGGGTTCTGCGCGACCTGCCGTGCGGACTTCTTCAGCTGTTCGTAGCGCTCGCGCCCGGCCCGCGTGCCGAGCACGTAACCCAGGGCGAGTCCGGCGATGAACGTGAGCCGGTAGCGCATGGCGGCCACCCTTTCCCTTGTGTAGGTCTCTGGTGCGGCTTCGGCGCCGGGGAGTACCGATTGGCGGAGCACCCCCCTGCTTGCGCTAATGTATGTGTCGCAGCGAGCGCGCGCCCCCTGGCGAATACCCAGGCAGGTGCGTTCGATGCAACGAGGCATTCCTCCGTAGCTCAATTGGCAGAGCAGCCGGCTGTTAACCGGCAGGTTACTGGTTCGAGTCCAGTCGGGGGAGCTCGGTCCTCCGTAGCTCAATTGGCAGAGCAGCCGGCTGTTAACCGGCAGGTTACTGGTTCGAGTCCAGTCGGGGGAGCATGCTGAACGAGGACCCCACCGGGGTCCTTTTTCATGTCCGATTCGATGTCCGAGGGAACCGCCCCGCCCAGGGGGGAGTCCTCAAGGTCATGTAGAGCCGACCATCCGAAGCAGGAGATCGTATGAGCGGCTATGCTGCGGCAGACGGCGCGCACACGTGTACGCGACACGCCGCTATGGGGCGGTAGCTCAGCCGGTTAGAGCAGCGGACTCATAATCCGTCGGCCGTGGGTTCGAGTCCCACCCGCCCCACCAGGCGCTACACGCGCAGAAGCGTTTCTATCTGCGGAAACGTATGAAGGAGGGCCGCCACGCCAGCGTGGTGGCCCCGGCTCACCCGCTCAGACCAAGATCCAGTGGACAGACAGTGGACGCGGTGTGGGTGACATGCGAGGCATGGCCGAAATTCGCCTCATCGGCCGGTTGGTGTCGTAGGTGGAAAGCGCGGCATGTGGCGAGTCGGACTCCGTTGGTACCGCCGGACGTGGCGTCAATGGTCTCTCGTCCCGCCTTGACGACAGGTTCTGCTCGTCGGATGTGGCGTTGTGGTGATGTTGGCGATGTATCATGACTGTGTACATTGCATACTCCAGGATGGTGGTGGAGATGTCTGTAACGCAGATCGACCTGGACGATGAGGCACTCGCCGAGGCGATGCGTCTCATGGGCTCCACTACGAAGAAGGACACAGTCAACGCGGCCCTTCGGGATTACGTGGCGCGTATCAAGCGGCTTGAGGCGGCCGAGAAGCTGGCTGCCCGCGGCGACCGGGGTGAGTTCGAGGCTGCGGCGGCCGCGCATGACGCTGCCAAGCGCGCACGGCAGGCAGCCTTCGAGTGATCGCGTATCTGCTCGACACCTCTGCGTTGTGGCACCTGTTCCGCACTCCCGGGGCGATCCGGCCGTGGGAAGGGCACATTGCCGCTGGCGTCTTCCACATCTGTGAGCCCACGAGGACGGAGTTCCTCTATTCCGCCACAGGCCCGGCGCACCGCGACGAGCTTGCCGAGGAGCTGGATGCGCTGTGCCGGCTCTCGCCGGTGCCGAAGAACGCATGGCGCTGGGTGGACACCGCGCAGCACAAGCTCACGCAGCGGGGGCAGCATCGCTCCGCGGGGGCCATCGATCTCCTGGTGTGCGCCACTGCAGTACACCACGGTCAAACGGTGCTCCATGTGGACGACGACTTCACCACTGTGGCGGCGGTCCTGAAGGAAGTGCAGCAGCGGGACGCACGCGCCTGACGACGGCGACCGCTGCGAGAGCGCGCCGTCCGTCGAGGTGGTGTCATGCCAACGCGACGAGCCGACGGCCACTCGACCGGCGGCGCGACGGGGCGGCGGCCGCCAACAGCGCGAGGCCATGCTCCTGGTGACGACCCTGCGGGATGGGTACGGCCGCCTCGAACGCCCTGGTCCGCCGCTCCGGCGTTACGCCGGGCATCACCCCGTGAATCCGCGACAGCGTGAACACCCGCTCCGCGTCGCGTAGATGACACCACGTGTACAGATACGGAGGGTCGAGGTCGAGTCCGCTGATGGTGCGGATCGTGCGGCTGCCCGTGGTGGCGACGTACTCGATGGTGACCGCCGTCCCATCATCGACGGCATGAGCGAGTTGACGGACGTCGGCGTGGGAGACCTGGGTCGCGTGTCCAGCGATGATTTCTTCGGTATCGGTGGCGAAGGGGACGCCGTTGTACTGGTCGGGGGCGGGATGGGTGAGCGGGGCGCCCGCGAGTCGGGCGGCCAGCGCGGCCAGCTCGGCTTGCTCCGGGGCGGCGGTCGTACGGGACCGGACCCCGGGGCCGCCGACCGCTCTGCGCGGGGGCGGTACCGGCGCGGTTGCCCGGTGGCTGCGGGGCCGTTCGACGCGCACGGTCCCGTCGGCTGTCTCCGCGACCGGCGCGTATCCCTCGGTCCGCAGTGCGGCGAGGGTTTTCTCCAGTGGGGTGCGGCTGACGAGGACGGTCGGGGCGAGGTGCCGCAGGCCCAGTTTGGAGAGTTTGCGGTGGGCGGCGATCTCGGTGAGGAGGGCGGGTTCCTCACTGTGGACGACGCAGGCGGCCGAGGCGACGCGGATCCGCCATGGCTGCGTGCCGTGTCCGTGATACAGGTACGACAGGGGCTGGGGCAGCGGGTTGGCGGCCACGGCAGCAAGTCGGCCTCGATGGAGTCCGGGCCACGGCCGGCGTCCAGGGCGCGGCGGACGCTCGCCGGGCTGAACCGCCACACCGAGGCCGTGCCGCTGATCTCCAGATCGGCGACGGATTGCCTGGTGTGAGCATGCTCGGCTGGTCATGGGCGCGTGAGCGCGGTGAACCCACTCAAATCACTGGCCGGCCAGCGAGGCCCTGTCGGCGGGGCCGATTTCGCCCTACCGCAGCGACATATCCCTTGCGGGCACGAATCGCCGGAGCAACCGCGAACACTGTCGGCACGCGCGTCCTCCAGGGCGAGGCAGCCACCGGTGACGCGACCGTCGACAAGGCGGGCTGACGCTCTGGCTTCGCCGCGCGCCCCGAGCACACAGGCCGCAGGCCGGCGAGTCGGGCCGGCCTGGTCGACGGCTGGGTTCGGGCCAGGTGCGGTCGCCCTGGTCCTGGGGACCGTCGAGCGCAGCGACGACAGGCGCGGGTTCGTGGTGCTGCCCAAGCGGTGGATCGTCGAGCGGTGCTTCGCGCATCCGATGCGCACATGCCGCCTGGTCCGCGACTTCGAACGTCGCACCGTCAGCGCCGGGGTGCCGCACGGTCGACCGCCTGCGTGTCGGCGTGGGTCACGCGGTGGCCCGACGAATCAGCCGGGTTGGGATGATCACAGAGGACAGGGGGTGGCCGACGCTGTCCTCCTTCGCCGGTTGGTCGAGACTGCGCAGCAGCAGCCGTACCATCAGCCGACCCATTTCCTCGATCTCCTGACGGACCGTGGTCAGCGGGGGGCCGGTCAGCTCGGCCACCTTGACCATGTCGTCGAAACCGACGACCGCGACGTCCTCCGGCACCCGGCGCCCGTGCTCCCGCAGGACGCGCAGTGCTCCGCAGGCCATGAGGTCGGAGGCGACGAAGACGGCGTCCAGGTCCGGGGCGCGGTCCAGCAGCTCGGCCATCGCCCGTGCGCCGCCTGCTTCCGTGAAGTCCCCTTCGACGATGAGCTTCGGGTCGGCCTCCATGAGCATGTCGTGGTAGCCGTCGAGCCGGTCCACGGAGGCCGTCTGGTCCATCGGACCGGTGATGGTCGCGATGCGGGAACGACCCAGCGTGATGAGGTGGCTCACGGCCTGGCGGGCGCCGCCGCGGTTGTCGGAGTCGACGTAGAGGATGCCGCGGTCTGCTTCCGCCCCCGGCCACCCGGGGCGGCCGCCGAAGACGGTCGGAATCCCTACCCGGCGGGTGATGGCGGGCAGGGGGTCCTCGTTGTGCAGGGAGAACAGCACGGCGCCGTCGGCGTGGCCGCCGGCGAGATAGCGGCCCACGCGGTCGTAGTCGGCCGTTCCCTCGACCAGCAGCAGTACGAGCTGGAGGTCGTGGCGGGCCAGTTCCCGGCTGATGCCGAGCAGTTGTTCGGCGAAGAACGGGTTGGTGAAGACCTTGGTCTCCGGCTCCGCGGCGATGACGGCGATGGCGCCGGTGCGCCGGGTGACCAGCGTGCGGGCCGCATGGTTCGGTACGTACCCCAGTTCCTCTACGGCGCGGCGGACCTTCTCCACCAGGGCCTCGCGCACGCCGCTGCCTCCGTTGACGACACGGGAGGCGGTGGCCCGGGAGACGCCGGCCCGTTCGGCGACGGCTTCCAGGGTGGGGCGGGGTGCGGAGTTCTGGTCGGACAAGGAGCACTCCTCTCGGGAGGGGAACAGCGTAGCTCCCGCGGAGTGAGAGTCATCTTGGTGGAGAGCGCTCTCACCAGTTCATCGTACGGGAAGGCGTGCGGCCGATCCGATCCGGCGAGCGTGGTGCGGTACCCCTGGCGCGCGTCAGCGTCAGTCCTGTGGCAACCTGCCGTGAGCCACCACATCCGCGTACCAGCGGGCGCTGTCCTTCGGCGTGCGGCGCTGGCTGGCGAAGTCGACGTGGACCATGCCGAAACGCTTGCTGTAGCCGTAGGCCCACTCGAAGTTGTCCAGCAGCGACCACACGAAGTAGCCGCGGACGTCCGCGCCGGCCGCCATCGCCCGGTGCACGGCCTCGAGGTGCGCCCGGAGGTAGGTGATGCGTTCGGGGTCGTGGACGACTCCCTCCGGGTCGGCGTAGTCGTCGTACGCGGCGCCGTTCTCGGTCACGAGCAGTGGGGTGCCCGGCAGTTCGTCCCGCAGCCGCGTCAGGAGCTCGTACAGGCCTTCGGCGTCCACCGGCCAGTCCATGGCGGTGCGTGGGCCCGGCACGGGCAGGAACCGCGCGTGGTCCTGTGCGGCCGGCCACGGTGAGGGCAGCGGGTGGGAGCCGGCGGCGACCATGGTGGGGGTGTAGTAGTTGACGCCGAGGCTGTCGATGGGGCGGCAGATGATCGGCAGGTCGTCGTCCCGCACGAAGGACCAGTCCGTGAGCTGCGCGGTGTCCGCTCGCAGGTCCTCCGGGTAGTGGCCGCGGAAGACGGGGTCCAGGAAGATCCGGTTGGCCAGCGCGTCGATGCGCCGTGCCGCGTCCGTGTCGGCGGGGCTGTCGCTCAGCGGGCGGACGGCGGCGAGGTTCAGCGTCAGTGACACCTCGGCCGAGGGGTGCGCCTGCTCGCGCAGTACGCCGACGGCCAGGCCGTGGGCCAGGTTCAGGTGGTGTGCCGCTCGCAGCGCCGCCTTCGGCTCGGTGCGGCCCGGGGCGTGGACGCCTTCGGCATAGCCGAGGAACGCAGCGCACCACGGTTCGTTCAGAGTCGTCCAGGTCGGTACGCGGTCGCCGAGCGCCTCCGCCACGAGCGCGGTGTAGTCCGCGAACCGCTGCGCCGTGTCGCGCTGGGGCCAGCCGCCCGCGTCCTCCAGTTCCTGCGGGAGGTCCCAGTGGTAGAGCGTCAGCACGGGCCGGATGCCGTTGGCGAGGAGCTCGTCGACCAGGGCGCGGTAGAAGTCGAGGCCTTTCTGGGAGGCCGGGCCGCGCCCCGTCGGCTGCACGCGGGGCCAGGAGACGGAGAAGCGGTAATCCGTCAGGCCGAGACGGGCCATCAGCGCGACGTCCTCGCGCATGCGGTGGTAATGGTCGGCCGCGATGTCTCCTGTGTCGCCGTTGCGCACCTTGCCCGGCGTTTTGCTGAAGGTGTCCCAGATGGAAGGCGTCCGGCCGTCCTCGTCCGCGGCTCCTTCGATCTGGTACGCGGCGGTGGCGGCGCCCCACCGGAAAGCCGGGGGGAACGCCACTTCGGCGACGGTGGCGGTGCGGGGGGTGGTAGTGGTCATCGAAGCTCCAGCGTGGTCGTTTGTGAAAGACGCTGACCAGAGCCTTTCCTCGGCTCTGTGTCAGCCACAGAGGGGTCCGGGCCACGGCCCGCGGGCAGGCGCGTACGGGCGGCCCCCGGCCGGCACGGCCCGGGGTCGGCGCGGCGAAGCGGGGCGTACGTACCGCGCCGGGGCATGAGGCGGTGGACCGGGGGCCGCCTGCGGCGGACACGTGGTACCCGCGGCGGTGGGCCGCCGGGCGCCGCGCCTACCCCTTGACGGCGCCCTGCATGATGCCGCCCACGATGTGCCGGCCCAGCAGGCCGAAGACCAGCAGCACCGGCAGGGTGCCGAGCAGAGTGCCGGCCATGATGACGGACTGGTCGTGGACGTACCCGCCGCCCAGCTGCCGCAGAGCGACCTGCACCGTCGGCTCCTGCGAGGTGAGGGCGATGATCGGCCAGAAGAAGTCGTTCCACGAGGCCATGAAGGTGAGCATCCCGAGGACCGCCATACCGGGCCGCGCGATCGGGATGACGATGCTCCAGAAGATGCGCGCCGTCGACGCGCCGTCGACCCGGCCCGCCTCGATGAGCTCGTCGGGCAGCGCCTGCACCAGGTACTGGCGCATGAAGAAGACTCCGAAGGCGGACACAAGTCCGGGCAGGATGACGGCCTGGAGCTGGTTCACCCAGTGCAGCTTGGCGATGACCATGAACAGCGGGATCACACCGAGCTGGGGCGGGATCATCATCGTGCCGATCGTGAGGGCGAGCAGGGCGTTGCGTCCCCGGAAGTGGAGCTTGGCGAAGGCGAAGCCGGCCAGGGTGGAGCACAGCACGGTCCCCACCGTGACCGATCCGGAGACGATGAGTGAGTTGAGCAGTGCCTTGCCGATGTCGGCCTGGTCGAGCACCTGACGGACGTTGTGCATCAGGTTGCCGCCGGGCAGCAGCGTCGGCGGGGTCTTGGCCAGGTCCGCGTTGGAGCGTGTGGCCGCCACGATCGTCCAGTAGAAGGGGAACGCCGAGAACAGGGCCGCCGCGATCAGGATCGCGTATGCCAGACGGCCCCCGTGCTGCTGGCCTCCCGCCCGCCCCCCACGCGGGCGGCGGGCCGGACGGGCCGGGTCGGCGGTCGTTCGGGTGCGCTCCGGCGCGGCGAGTGTGGTCATCGCTCGGTCTCCTTACCGCTGCGGCGGCGGGCGATGGCGGTGTTGCACAGCACCAGCAGGACGATGAGCAGGAACATCACCCACGCGGTGGCGGCGGCGCGGCCGAGGTGGAAGAAGCCCCAGCCCTGTTCGTACATGTACAGGCCGAGGGTCTGGTACTGGTGGGAGATGCCGCCGGAGATGCTGCCCTCGAACAGCAGGGGTTCGCCGAACAGCTGGGTGGCGCCGATGGTGGACACCACGATGGTGAACAGGATGGTGGGGCGCAGTCCGGGCAGGGTGACGTGCAGGAACTGCCTGAAGCGGGAGGCGCCGTCCAGCTCGGCGGCCTCGTACAGGTCGGCCGGGATGGACTGCATGCCGGCGAGGTAGATCAGCGCGTTGTAGCCGGTCCAGCGCCAGGTGACGATGGTGGACACGGCGATCTGCGAGGCGACGGTGCCGGACTGCCAGTCGACCGGGTGGACGCCGACCAGGCCGACCAGATAGTTGATCAGCCCGAAGTCGCGGCCGAAGAGCTGGGCGAAGACCAAGGTGGCCGCGGCCACAGAGGTGGCGTAGGGCAGCAGCATGGTGACGCGGAAGAAGGTGCGGCCGCGCAGCTTGTAGTTGAGCAGGTGGGCCAGGCCGAGGGCCATCAGCAGCTGGGGGACGGTGGAGATGACACCGATGGTGAAGGTGTTGCGCAGCGCGGTCCAGAAGTACTCGTCGCCGAAGAGCGCGGTGTAGTTGTCCAGGCCCCGCCACTCCATCTGCCCCGGTGTCTGCAGTTCGACGCGGTAGAGCGAGACGTACGCGGTGTAGAGCAGCGGGAACAGTCCGAAGGCGGCGAACAGCGTGAAGAACGGGGTGATGTACGCGTACGGCGACAGTTGGGGCAGGCGCCGCCGTAGGGGGGCCGATGGCCGCGCCGTCCGCGGCGCGGCGGGGGCGGTCAGGGTCATGGTGGGACCTTCGATCGGAGAGATCCGGAGGATGTCGAGGACGCAGGGGCGCGAAGGAGAGCGGCAGCGCCGGGGAGGCGGGTCCTTCGCGCCCCGTTGGCGGGAGAGCCGGTCAGCCGACCGCGTTCTCGATGCCCTTCTCGGCGTGACTCCAGGCGGTGGCGGAGCTGGTGCCCTTGCGCTCGACCTCGCCGAGCGCGTTGGTGATCTGCGTGTTCACGTCGTTGTCGTGCACGCCGAGCACCTGCACGGGCGAGGTCTCGGCGGCCTTGCCGAAGATCTCACCGATCGGGGCTTTGCTGAAGTAGGGGTCCGTGACGTCGTTGACCGCCTTGACGGCGCCGAGGTTGGAGGGGAAGCTGCCCTGCTTCTTGAAGAGCTTCTCCTGCTGCGGTGCCGCCGTCAGCCACTTGATGAGGTCGTACGCCTGCTTCGCGTGCGGGGAGCCCTTGGGGACGGTCAGGTAGGAGCCGCCCCAGTTGCCCGCGACGCCGCCGGGGAGCGGGGCCACGTCCCACGTCCCCTTGCCTGCGGCACCGGCCTGGCCCTTGATGTAGCCCAGCATCCAGGCGGGGCAGCCGATGGTGGCGAAGGAACCGCTGCTGAACGCCTGGTTCCAGGCGGGGGTCCACTGCGCGAGCTTGGCACTCAGCCCGTCCTGGGCGGCCTTGACCGAGGTGTCCCAGGCGGACTTGAGGGCCTGGTTGTCCTTGTAGATCAGCTTGCCGGAGGTGTCGTAGTAGCGTTCCTTCTGCTGTCCGACGATCAGTGAGTAGAGGCTGCCGACGCTGTCCAGCCAGTGGCTCTTGGAGCCTGCCTTGGCCTGGTACCGCTTGCCCAGCTGCAGATAGCCGTCCCAGGTGGCCCACTTCTTGGCCAGCTCGTCGCGGTCGGTGGGCAGTCCGGCCTTCTTGAACAGGTCGGTCCGGTAGCAGATCGCCTCGGGGCCGATGTCGGTCCCCAGGCCCAGGGTGCGGCCGTCGGACGTGGTGGCCGCCGCCCACTTGGCCGCGGAGTAGTCGTTCTTGAGGGCGTTGGCCCCGAAGGCGTTGAGGTCCTCGAACTTGTCGGCCTGCTGCTGGGTGACCGAGGCGACGCGGCCGACCTCGATGCCCTGGACGTCGGCGATGCCTCCGCCGCCGGCGAGCCGCGTCTGCAGTGCCTTCCAGTAGTCGGCCTCGTTCTCGGTGCTGGACTCCTTGATCGTTACGTTCGGGTGGAGCCTCTCGTACTCCGCGTACAGGCCGGCTTCCTTGAAGCCGAACGTGCCGAACAAATCGATCGTGAGTGTGACCTTGCCGTCGCCGTCCGCGGACGACTTGGACGACCCGGCCCCGCAGGCGGCGAGGAGGGCACCGGCGAGTGCGACCGCCCCGAGTCTGAGGGTGGTGCGTCTGACGGCTCGGGAGATGGGCATGGAAGCCTCCCATGACTTCGGGGCGGGATGCGGGGCGTGAGATGCCGAGAGCACTTCTTGAGAGCGCTCTCAGGCGGCGCCGAGGAGACTGCCGCAGCGGCGCAGGCTACGTCAAGAGCCGAATGTGTAACGGGCTGGTCCGGGTCGGCCTCGGCCCCGGCCCTGCCCGCCGGGGGGTCGCCTTCGGTGACGTTCAGGGACGTTGTTTCGCGAGCCGGGAAGGGGGCGAACCGGGGGCGTTCTGCCGCACCCGTGTCGGGTACGGCTGCGG
>NZ_JBHYKH010000076.1:0-24774 GCF_042741275.1 Streptomyces sp. NPDC058964 | reverse complement strand
AGCGCACGGCGCCACCCAGCGCGCCGCCGGGAGTGGCACCCCGCGTGGGGCCACGCGCCCGACGCGATCGCGGTCTGGGGCGGCGACGACGCCGTGAGCGCGGTGCGCGAACTCGCGCCCCCGGGCTGCCGGGTCGTCGAATGGGGGCACCGGATCTCCTTCGTCTATCTGACCGGGGACGCGGCGCACGACGACGGTCTGCTCGACGCGCTGGCGGCGGACGTGTGCCGCTTCGAGCAACAGGCCTGCTCCAGCCCGCAGGTGGTGTATCTCGACACCGAGGACACCGAGGACACCTTCGCGTTCGCGGCCCGTTTCGCCGCTCGCCTCGCGAAGGCCTCCGGCTCCCGCCCCGCACCGCCGCCCGGCCCGGCCGAGCAAGCGGAGATCACCACCGTGCAGCAGCTCGCCCGGCTCGAACAACACCTCGGCCTCACACGTGTGTTCGCCGCCGAGGACGGCACCTGGCGGGTGCTCGCGGACGCGCGCCCGGTACTCGACGCCTCTCCCCTGCACCGCAGTGTCTGGGTCAAGCCCCTGCCGCGGCACCGGATCGTCCCGGTGCTGCGGCCGATGCGCCGCTATCTGCAGACCGCCGCGATCGGGGGCCACCGGGCCGACGTCGCCGCGCTGTCCCGTGCGATGTTCGCCTCCGGTGTCACCCGGGTCACCCCGGTCGGTGCCATGCTGGAGGCCTACGAGGGGGAGCCCCACGACGGCGTCTACGCACTGCAGCGCTACAGCCGCCGGGTGAGTGTGCGCGCGACGGGCACGGAGTTCGGCACGGTGGCCTGCCTGGACGACCTGGTGGAACCGCCGGTGCTGCCCGCGGCGCCCAGCGGGCCGTTGCTGGGCAAGGAGGGAGTGCAGCGTGCGCTCGCCTCGCTGGACTCGCGACACGCGCACCTGCACTTCCGCAGCGGCGGCTCCACGGGGGCGCCGGCGCTGTCGGTGTTCACCTGCGACGACTACGACAACCAGATGCGCGCCGCGGCCGACGGGCTGCTCGCGGCGGGCTTCGACCCGGCCCGTGACCGGGCGGCCAACCTGTTCTACTGCGGCGGGATGTACGGCAGTTTCATCAGCTTCTTCTCCATCCTGGAGCGGCTGAACGCCACCCAGCTCCCCATCGCGGCGGGGCCGGACCACTCCGCGGTCGCGGAAGCGCTGGTCGCCCACCGGGCCGACACCCTCTTCGGCATGCCGTCCTACCTGTGGCAGCTCTTCCACGCCGAGGCCGGCCGGCTGCGCGCATACGGCGGCATCCGCACGGTGTTCTACGGCGGTGAGCACTTCACCACCGAGCAACGCCGCGTGCTGAAGGAGGAGTTCGGCGTCGAGGTGATCCGGTCCGCCGCCTACGGCAGCACCGACCTGGGACCGCTGGGCTACCAGTGCGCCTCGTGCGACGGCTCGGTCCACCACGTGCTGACCGACCTGCACACGCTGGAAATCCTCGATCCGCACACCGACCGGCCGGTTCCGCCGGGCGAGCCGGGACGTCTGGTGTTCACCTCCCGCGCACGCGCGGGACAGCGGCTGGACCGCTACGAGATCGGCGACCTGGGACGCGCCGTGGACGGTCCCTGCGGCTGTGGCAGCCACGTGCCGCGGCTCGAGCTGCTCGGACGTCACGGCGACGTCGTACGTGTCGGCACGTACTTCGTCAACTACCGGCGCATCCTGCGAACGGCCCAGGAACGCCTCGCCTACCACGGCGAGGTACAGCTGCTGGCCGAATCCGGTGCCGACCGGGAACGGCTGACCGTCCGGCTGGACGCGCAGTACGCGCAAGACCCCGAGGCGGCGCGGGATGTTCTGGTCGGCGAGGTGCCGGAACTGGCCTCGGCGCTGGCGGAAGGCCTCCTGGCCTTCACCGTGGAGACCGTGTCCAGGGAGGCCTTCGCGCGCACGGCCACCAGCGGGAAACTGCGTACGGTCATCGACCTGCGGTCGGCGTAGCCGGCGTATGCGGGCGGGGGCGGACGGCGGGCGCCCACACCACGCACGACGGCCGCCCCCGCTCCGTCCCGGATCCATGCACCTTGGACCCCTCTCCAGCGCTCGCCGGCCCAGGGACAGCACCGGGGGATTCCAGGGGACCTTCTTCTCCAGGCGCTCCGCCGGCCGGCAGAGCCATCCCGACTCCGAACGCAGGCCCTTCAGGGCCACCGGCGGCTTTGCGGACTCATGACTTGATCTTTGGTCGGACCCCGAAACTTCGGCCGTACGCTGGCCTGCGCCTCCCACGCGCATAGGCACGGCGTACACGTGCGCACGGAACACCGCAAGGACAATCATGAACAACCGGCGCAAACAGCAGCTGCTTCAGTCTGTCGCCCCACTGCTCGCTCAGGGAGAGCAGGTCGAAATCACCTCCCTTGCCAAGGTCGGCTCGGTCTCGGTCAAGCGCCGGGTGCTGACCACCGCCCTGGTCGGCGCCCTCACCGCTGGGACGGTCATCGCCACCGTCCAGCCGCGTCCGATGTACTGGGCGCTCACGGACCGGAGATTGCTGTTCTTCGAGGCCACGACCACGACGGGCCGACCCGGCAAGCTCCTCATGGCCCTGCCGCGCGAGGTGACGTCCGTCGCACCGATGAAGAAGGCGTTGCTGGGTCTGGGACTCCAGACCGTCCTCACCGTCCAAGGGCAGGAACAGGGCCTGAAGCTCACCTTCCCGCCTGCCTACAAAGCCGCGGGCCGGGACCTCGCCTCCCGTATCGCTCCCGCGGCCTGAACCACAGCCGCAGGTCCGTGTTCTTGCGCACGTGATCGAGGGCGTCTGGTCGAGCGCGCCTGAGGGCTCTCACGGAACCCGGGAAGCACGCCCCAGCGTCCACGCACCCCGCCCTTCCGTCTCCTTCCTTCCTGCCCCACCGGCGCAGGAGGGAGGGAGACGGAGGTGAAATGGACAGGCGCCAGCCATTGTTCGAACTACGCCGGGGCCTCGCTGCCCGCGGTCACGGCACCGTGCAGCAAGCCGCTCAGCCGCCAGACGACGGCGACTGTCAGTCCGGCGGCTCCGATGTGCAGACCGCTGCTCAGCATCACCTGCCGCAGGGCCTGGCGGGCGGTGCCCGCAGTCACGGCCTGCTTCAGAGGCGACGGGCTGAGCGTGGCCCAGTGGCCTGCGGCAAGGACGGCGAGCCACCACGCGGTGAGCAGCGGGGTACCGCGGCGGCGGCGCGTCGCCGGCTCGGCGGCGGCCCACAGGTCGTTGATGAACATCTTCGGTATGAACAGTTGTGCCAGCGGAATCAGCCAGCCGAAGAACACCCAGGCACGGTGGCGGCGCTGTCCCTGCGGCCAGACCGTTTCCGCGAGTGAGCGCATGCTGTCCAGCCAGAGGATGAACATCAGCGCGGTCGCGAGGAATGCCGCCTGCAACCATCCGGTCAGGTTCCCGAACCACATATCGGCCCTGCCCAACGCCGCGCCGTCGTCGGACCGCTCCAGGGGTAGTGCCAGCAGGACCTGGTACTTGTGCCAGCCTGCCACGACGGCGGCCACCGTCAGCAGTACGAAGCAGGCGAGCATGCCGTACGTCCATCGGGCAAGCCTGTCCTGCGATGCCGCCTTTCCATCCATGCGATACCTCCGGAGGCCGGCTCGTGCGGGCTTTCCGCAGGTCGCAGCGGATCTTAGCCATAGGTGAGAGCGGAAGTCACCAGGAGGCTCGTCCGACCGTTGCCGCCCGGTGCGGCACGCCACTCATGGCCTCCTGGCCGCGTCCACACATGGGCGCGCTTCGGCGCAGCGCGGGTGGAGCGTGTCTCGGTCAAGAAGCGCCATGCGGTAGCACCGCAGAAGCGGAACGTCCGCCGCTGCTTCCCCCCGGACGGTGATCGCCGCGTCGGGCCGCGGTGCACCCGATTCCCGACGGCCGCGTCGAGCTGCCCCACCGACAGGGCATGCTCGGCGTTGCACTCACGCAGCTTGCCGCCGGCACCGGTGCACCCGACGTGTGCGACGAAGCTGCCGAAGCAGTCATCCTCGGTCTGCCCACCGCCGCGGGCCGATCGTGGAGCTGCGGGCCGGACGTCCTCGGTATCGCCGGGAACGCCCGCTCGCGGGGTCACGCCTCGGCGAGGCCGAGTTGACGCAGCATGCCCAGCTCGTCGCTGCTGCCCCAGCGTTCGACGAGCTTGCCGTCGCTGTCGAAGCGGCTGATCTGCATGCCTCGGTAGCTCACCTGCTTGCCCGTCGCCGGATGCCCCATCAGCGTTCCCAGATGCGTCCCGGTGATGACGTAGGCGAAGGCCAACTCGTCGTCGGTGGCCAGCAGGTGCTCCACCTCGACGTGCAAGTCGGGGAAGGCTGCTCGCAACTCGCCGAACATGGCCTTGTACCCTTCGGGCCCCGGCGCCTGCCCCGGGGCGGGATCATGGTCGATCGAGCCGGGGGCGACGATCTCGTCCAGGGCGTCGAGGTTGCCGGTGACGACGGCTTCCCCGAAAGCAGTCTGTGCGGCGATGTTCGTTTGCTGAGCCATAGACACTCCCGGGCACGTATGGGCCACCGGCCTGTCCGTCGGCTGCGCAGTCCGCGCCTACGCCGTATTCCGACCGTACACCGGCCACGCGCCCCCAGCATGTCTGCCGACGGCCGGCACTCTGCCACGCGGGTGCCATCGCCGCCTGGGTCCCGGACTCGTTCTGGCAGGCCTTCTTCTTCGAGGGCCACCCGGTCGCGGCCAAACTGTGGGGGCCCGTCGTGGGCCCACTCGTGGCGATCGCGTCGTTCGTGTGCTCCATCGGCAACGTGCCGCTGGCCGTTGTGCTGTGGAAGGGCGGCATCAGCTTCGGCGGCGTGGTGGCGTTCATCTTCGCCGACCTGCTGATCCTGCCGATCCTCAACATCTACCGGAAGTACTACGGCGCGAGGATGGCCGCCTTCCTCCTCGGCACCTTCTACCTCTCGATGGTCATCGCGGGATACTTCGTGGAGTTCACCTTCGGCGGTCTCGGCCTGGTCCCCGACCAGTCCGACGCCAGGGTCCCCATGGAAGGTGTCAGATGGAACTACACCACCTGGCTCAACATCGCCTTCCTCATCCTCGCCACCGTGCTCCTGGTGCGGTTCCTGCGGACCGGAGGGCCATCCATGTTGCGCATGATGGGCGGCTCACCCGAAACCGGCGACGTGCACGACGGACACGGCTGAGGAACGGCTGGGACCCGGCGCCCCGCCGCCCTCTTCGTTACCTTCGTCGCCTTCGTCGCCTTCGTCGCCTTCGGATCCGGTGCCCAGGTCGTGATCGCCTCAGGCCTGGTCGCAGGGTCGAGAACCGGCCCAGCCGGGGGCCGGTCGCCGACCCCCGCCGGCCGACGCCCACTGCGCAGGTCCCCGGGCTCCTCGCCGGCCGAGGCCGGTGGCCGATCGTAGGTGGGGTGGCGCAGAGAGCGCTGCCCCCGATGATGAGCGGACCGGGAGGTTGTTCCTCCCAGCAGGGAGTTTTCCTGTCGTGGCACTCGTGCTGGTCACAGGCGCAGGATGGGCTGCGGGAAGTCCGAGGAACGGGCTCCGGCGCTGCTGTCCCACATGGCGTCGGCCGGGCCGGCGTCCCCCGCCGGATGCCGGTCCGCCGCGCAGACCGTCCCGGAGCGCTCCCGCACGGGTCGGAAAACAGCGGAGTTCGTGCTTTGAACCGGACGTTCATCACCACTGGCCCGGCCGTCCACAACCCGGAGGCACCCGGTGAATCGCAACCGGCCTGAATCGGACCCGCTCACCGTGACGGTGTTCGTCTTCCCGGGGGTGCGGCTGCTCGACGTGACCGGTCCCATCGAGGTGTTCGCGTCGGCGAACGACTTCGGCGGCCGCTACCGGGTGCGGACGGCGTCCGAGGACGGAGCGGAGGTGATCACCTCCGCCGGAACCCGCATCGGTGCTGACGTCTCCGTCGACGAGGTACGTGAGCCGTGCGACGTTCTGCTGATCCCGGGCGGTCCGGAATGGGAGACTCTGATCAAGGACGAGGCGGTGCTGGACGCTGTCCGGCGATTGAGCGAGAAGGCCCGTTGCACGGCATCGGTGTGCACGGGAGCGTTCTTGCTCGCGGCAGCCGGACTTCTGGACGGGCGTCGCGCCGCGACGCACTGGCGGGAGTCGCGGCAACTCGCTCTGCGTTTCCCCTCCGTGAAGGTCAGACCGGACGCGATCTTCGTGCGTGACGGACGGATGATGACATCGGCCGGCGTCAGCGCGGGTATCGACATGTCCCTGGCGCTCGTCGAAGATCACTACGGCGCGGAGGTCGCTCGAGCGGTTGCCAAGGACATGGTCGTCTTCATGCAGCGCCCGGGGGGCCAATCCCAGTTCAGCGCCCGGTCCCGGATCCCGCACCCGCGCCAGGAGGGGCTCCGTCGGGTCCTGGACGAGGTCGCTGAGAACCCCGGGGCCAACCACACGCTGTCAGCCATGGCTCGCAGGGCAGGCGTCAGCGTCCGTCACGTGACCCGGCTCTTCTACGAAGAGGTGGGAACCACTCCGGGCCGATATGTGGAGCAGGTCCGGCTGGAAGCGGCCCGGGTGCTGCTGGAGACCGGCGATGACTCCATGCCGGTGGTCGCGCGGCGCACGGGGTTCGGCTCGTCCGAGTCGTTGCGCAGAGCATTTGTGCGGCACCTGGGTGTGACGCCGGGTGCCTACCGGGCCAGTTTCCGCACGACCGGCGTGGGCACCATGGACGCGGGGTCCGAGGCGGAGGCGCTCTCGCCGTAGGCGAGGCTCGGTGGGCGGCGGCGGTGGGTCTGCCGGCCGGTTCCGCGCCCGCCGGACGTACGCGGCTGACACCCGAAGGACCGGGAACGGCAAGGTCGCGATGTCGCTGCTCTCGGTGGCGCCGGACCGCGGGCGCAGGCGAGCAGTTGGAAGACGGTCGGCGCATCAGGGTTCGCGGCAATGAACGTACGGCCGGAGCCGGAATGTTCACGGCCGCCCGCGTCGGCGCACCGCAAACGAGCGGACCCCCTCGGGGGTGGTCGAGGGGGTCCGCGAAAGCGGGTCGCGCGCTGTAGCGCCGCATCCCGCTTTCCGCGCCGTGGCCGGCGGCGTGGTCAACGGAAGGCGGACGCCACGAGATCCTCCTGCTCGCCGGCGTGCCGCCGGGCAGAGCCCACGGCGGGGGCCGGCGCCGTCGGCCGGCTGACGCATCCGACGGGACGGTTCACCAGCGACTGCAGGTGTGGACCCACGAAGGACCAGGCTCCTTGGTTCTCCGGTTCCTCCTGCACCCACCGCACCTCGGCGCCGGCGGGGAAGCGGGCGAGTTCTGCGCTGAGCTCCCGCTCGGGGAACGGATAGAGACGCTCCACACGGACGATCGCGGTGTCCGACCGGTTCGAGCTTCGCCGGTGGGCGTCCAAGTCGTAGAAGATCTTGCCCGAGCACACCAGCACGCGCCCGACCCGGGGGACAGCCGCCGTCTCATCCGGTAGGACGGCACGGAACGCGCCCGTGGTCAGCTCCGTCAGTGTGGAGGTGGCCGCCTTCGACCGCAGCACCGACTTCGGAGTGAACACGACCAGTGGCCGTCTGCTCTCGCCGAGCGCTTGTCGCCTGAGCAGGTGGAAGTAGTTTCCCGGCAGGGAAGGCATGGCGACGGTCATGTTCCCCTGCGCGCACAGTTGGAGGAACCGTTCGATCCTGCCGGAGGAGTGGTCCGGACCCTGCCCCTCCAGGCCGTGCGGCAGCAGCAGCGTCACCCCGGAACGCTGCCCCCATTTCTGTTCGGATGACGCGATGTACTCGTCGATGACTGTCTGGGCGCCGTTGGCGAAGTCGCCGAACTGGGCCTCCCACAGCACCAGGGCGTCGGGCCGGGCCAGCGAGTAGCCGTATTCGAAGGCCAGTGCTGCCAGTTCGGACAGCATCGAGTCGTAGATCGCGAAGTCCGCGGCCCGCGCGCCGAGGGAGCTCAGCGGCGTGTGCTCCGCGCCGGTGCGCCGGTCGGTGAGCACGGCGTGCCGCTGGCCGAACGTGCCGCGGCGCGAATCCTGGCCGCTCAGCCGTACCGGAACCCCGTCCAGCAAGAGGGAGCCGATGGCGAGAGTCTCTGCGGTGGCCCAGTCGATCGTCCCCGCGTCCAGCGTCGCGGTACGCCTCTGGAGTTGCGGCAGAACGCGTGCGTGCACGGTGAAGCCGCGCGGCAGACTGGTCTGGGAGGCGATGACGTGCCGTGCGGTCCCCTCCGCGATCGCGGTGCTCGCCTCCGAGGCGGCTGCCTCGTCGGCGTCCATGGGAGGAACGGGCTTCGGGGAGTCGGGGACCGACGGCGTCCGGGTCTCGGCGAAGGCCCGCTCCAGGCGTCCCCGGTAATCCTGCAGCGCACCTTCCACTTGCCGCTCGTCGAGGTCCCCTCGGCGGACAAGCGCCTCGGCGTACAGCTTGCGCACCGACGGCCTTCCCTCGATGCGGTCGTACATGCCCGGCTGCGTGACGGACGGGTCGTCGACCTCGCTGTGTCCGTGGCGCCGATAGCAGATCAGATCCACGACGACGTCCTTGTGGAAGGCCTGACGATAGTCGAAGGCCCAGCGCGCGACGCGGACGACGGCTTCGGGGTCGTCCGCGTTGACGTGGAAGATCGGAGCTTCGATCATCCGTGCGACATCGGTGGCGTGGGTGCTGGAACGGCCGCTCGTCGGCGAGGTGGTGAAGCCGAGCTGGTTGTTGATGACGACGTGAACCGTCCCGCCGGTGCGGTACCCGGGCAGCTGCGACATGTTCAGCGTCTCACCGACCACGCCTTGACCGGCGAAGGCGGCATCCCCATGGACGACGATGGGCAGGACCGGGAAGGCGTCGCTGCCGTGCGCGGCCGCCTCCTGCTTGGCGCGGACCACTCCCTGAGCCACCGGCCCCACGATCTCCAGGTGGGAGGGGTTCGCCACGACGGAGACGGAGACGGTGCCGCCGTCCAGGGCGCGGTAGGTCCCTGCCGCACCCAGGTGGTACTTCACATCTCCGGATCCCTGGGCCGACCGGATGTCCACCGCATCCTCGAACTCGTGGAAGATCTCCGCGTAGGACTTGCCGATGATGTTGGCCAGGACATTGAGCCGGCCACGGTGTGCCATTCCGATGACGGCTTCCCTCATCCCGTGCCGGACGGAGCGGTGCAGCAGTGCGTCCAGCAGTACGATCGCGGACTCGGCGCCTTCGAGCGAATATCGTTTCTGGCCCACGTATTTGGTGTGCAGGAATGTCTCGAAGGCCTCTGCCGCGCCCAGCCGGTCCAGGATCTGCAATTGCTCGGCGCGGTCCGGCCGGGGGTGGGGAGAAGATTCGAGCCGCTGCTGGACCCAGCGACGTTCTTCGGATCTTTGAATGTGCATGTACTGGGTGCCGATGGTCCGGCAGTAGGACGCCCGCAGGACCCGCAGAACGTCGCGAAGCGTCATGGTGACCTGGCCGGCGAAGTCGTCGACGGCGAAAGTCCTTTCCAGGTCCTCGTTGTCGAGCCCGAATGCCGTGATGTCGAGCTCCGGGTGTGCGCCCTCATGCTCTGTCGTGAGCGGGTCGGTGTCGGCCGCCAGGTGTCCACGCACGCGATAGGCGTGGACGAGTGCCGCAACGCGGACCGCCTTGATCGCCGCGTCGTCCGCACGGTCACTGGCAGTGGCCGTTTCCTCCCGCGCCGCCCGGGTCGCCGGGCGGGACGGCGAGGTGAAGAAGTCCTTCCATGTCTGGTCGACCGAGTCCGGGTCGTGCAGGTAACGCTCGTACTGTTCCTCCACAAGCCATTCATTGAGGCCGAATTCCAGATCGTGCAGCACCGGCTGTCCGGCGCGGGATTGCGACACCACGGTGTGGATCGCCTTCTTTCTCAATCAGACGGATTCACAGCACCGAAGGTATGACATGGGGAGGGATGAGAAAGACCCTCGAATATGCCAGAACGGCCTCACATGAGGACATGGCTTCGAGTCGGTGGCCTTTGCGTGGAATGCTGCACCGCACGCCGGGGCTCGTACAACGGGCTCACGTCTCATACGAACAGGCAGGACGACAGGCATGACCGCACATGACCACCTCGACCGCTTCCGGCCAGAACTCGTCGTCATCCCGTGCGGCAGCCGCAAACTGGGCCGATCCGCACGCGCAGCGGACATGTACGTCGGCTCCTACCATCGGGCGTGCCGCGCCGCGGCCGATGCGCTGCGACCGGACCGGCTGCTCATTCTCTCCGCGCGCTACGGGCTGCTCGACCTCGACGACGTCATCGAGCCGTACGACACACCCCATGGCTCAGCCGGCGCCATGGCGGCCCGAGCCCTGTGGGACCAGGCGACTGTGCGTGACATCGTGAACCTCGACCCCGTGGTGGCCCTCGGCGGCGCACGTCATGTCAGCCTCGTGCGTACCATCTGGCCGCACGCCCGCACGCCGCTGGCCGGAACTCGCGGTATGGGTCGGCAAATGGCCCGGCTCGCGGCCCTGCGCGAGGCACGGGACGCACATCTGACATGACGCCGTCTGCCGCCCGCTCCCTGTACCGGGCAGGGGCGGGGCCGCCCGCGGGCCCCCCCCCCCCCCCGACCGGTTCTCCTGTTACCTCGCCGACCTGGGCGATGTGCGGGTGGCCGTTCCGGTGCTGGCGATCGTCATCGTCCTGGTCATAGGGCTGGGCCGCGGCTCCGAGCGGTGGTGGCTGCCGCCGGCCGCCGCGGCGGCCGTGATGGCCCTGGTGCCCGCCCTCGTCGTCCCGTTGAAGGCCTGGACCGCCCGTCCGGGGACGCCGGCCATGCCTCCGGGGGTCGGCTACTACCCATCGGGGCACACCGCCACCGCCGCCGTCGCGTACGGCGCGGCCGGCCTGCTCCTCCTCCCCTGGCAACGCACACTTCTGGCCAGACGGCTGCTGGTGGCCGTGTGTGTGCTGGTCAACCTCGGCGTCGGCTTCGGACTGGTCCGGCACGGCTACCACTGGCCACTGGACGTCGTGGCCAGCTGGTGCCTGTGCGCGGTGCTGCTGACCGGTCTGGCCTACGTCCTCGACCGGAACGTCAGCCGAAGTACGCGTCGAAGGTCTTCTGGAACTCCCAGTTCGAGAACCGGTCCCAGTTGACCGACCACGTCATCAGGCCGCGCAGGTCGGGCCGGCTGCCATGGGGGGCGTACGCGCCGCAGTTCGACTTCTTCGTCAGGCAGTCGAGGGTCTTGGTGACCTCGGACGGGGAGACATAGCCGTTGCCCGCGGCGGTGGAGGCCGGCATGCCGATGGCCACCTGGTCGGGGCGCAGGGGCGGGAAGACGTTGTTCGCGTCGCCCGCGACCGGGAAGCCGGTCAGGAGCATGTCGGTCATGGCGATGTGGAAGTCGGCGCCGCCCATGGAGTGGTACTGGTTGTCGAGGCCCATGATCGGGCCCGAGTTGTAGTCCTGGACGTGCAGCAGGGTGAGGTCGTCGCGCAGGGCGTGGATCACCGGGAGGTAGGCGCCGCAGCGCGGGTCCTGGCCGCCCCACTTGCCGGTGCCGTAGTACTGGTAGCCCATCTGCACGAAGAAGGTCTCCGGGGCCATGGAGAGGACGAATCCGGAGCCGTACCCGGCCTTCAGGGTCTTCAACGCCGATATCAGGTTGACGATCACGGGGGTCGTCGGATTCCTGAAGTCCGTGTCGTTCGCGTTCAGGGACAGTGAGTGGCCCTCGAAGTCGATGTCGAGGCCGTCGAGCCCGTAGTCGTCGATGATCTTCGACACGGAGGAGACGAAGGCGTCCCGGGCGGCCGTGGTCGTCAGCTGGACCTGGCCGTTCTGGCCTCCGATGGAGATCAGCACCTTCTTGCCCGCCGCCTGCTTGGCCTTGATCGCCGCCTTGAAGTCCGCGTCGCTCTCGACGTTCGGGCACTCGGTCACCGGGCAGCGGTTGAAGCGGATGTCGCCGGAGGTGGCCGAGGTCGGCTCGCCGAAGGCCAGGTCGATGACGTCCCAGCTGTCGGGCACGTCGGCCAGTCGCGTATATCCGGAGCCGTTGGCGAAGGTGGTGTGGAGGTAGCCGACGAGGGCGTGGGCGGGCAGTCCGGGCGTGCCGCCCGGGCCGGCGGTCGTCGTGGCGGTCACCGTCGCGGACTTCGCGGACTCCCCCGCGTCGTTGAGCGCGGCGACCTGGAAGCCGTACGCCGTCGAGGGCGCCAGGCCGCTCACGGTCGCCGAGGTCCCGGGCACCGTCTGGACCCTGGCTCCGTCGCGGTAGACCGCGTAGCCGGTGGCGCCGGTGACCGCCGTCCAGGACAGGGCGACGCCGGAGGAGGTGACGGTGCCGGTCCTGAGGCCGGTCGGGGCCGCGGGCGGCTGCCCCGGGTCGACGCCGGGGCCGGTGAGGGAGATGTCGTCGGCGTAGTAGGCGCCGGTGCCGTACCAGCCGTGGGTGTAGATCGTGACCCTGGTGGTGGCGGAGCCGGTGCGGAAGGTCGTGGTGAGCTGCTGCCAGGCGGGGGCCGACTGGGTCCAGGCGGAGACGTCGGTGGTGCCGGTGCCGCTCGCGCCGAGGTAGACGTAGGAGCCGCGGACATGGCCGGAGAGCGTGTACTGGGAGTCGGGCTTGACCGTCACGGTCTGCGCGCACTGGGCGTTGTCGCTGCCGGCCGGGGTCGCCTGGAGCGCCGAGGCGCCTGCGTGCACGGGTGAGCCGACGGTCGTACCGCTGTTCGCCGTACAACTCCAGCCGTCCAGGCCGGACTCGAAGCCGCCGTTCCTGGCGAGGTCCGCGTCGGCCGCACGGGCGGCCGACGAGAGAGCGGTGATGCCGGGTACGGCCAGGAGCACGGCCGTGAGCGCGGCGAGGAGGGGTCTGGTGCGGGGTCGGGCGCGATCCACAAGTGCCTCCGGACATGGGGGAATTGGAGGGTGGAGCGCGCTCAACTTGGTCCAGACCAATCCTGTTGTCAAGACCTCCGGCACCGGCGTGGGCCGCCTCGGCCGCTACCCGCCCTCGTCCGCGGCCAGCCCGGCGGCCGCCTCGTGCATCGCCAGTTCCAGCCGTGCCGGATCGGTGAGCGTGCCGGTGCCGTCCGGCTGGACCAGCCAGCGGACCCCGCCGGAGGACCGGCCCGGGTACGGCACGACGATCCAGGTGCCGGCCCCGACGGTGCGGATGCCCGTGCCGAGCCAGCGCGCGGCCGTGCCCGGCGGCACGAAGAAGCCCATCCGCTCGCCGCAGGAGTCCACCAGCACCGGGCCTGGCCGGCCGAGGATGCGGGTGAGCACGTCGAGCGTGGGACGGCCGAGCCCGGCGGGCAGGATGAGCACGTCCCACGCCTTGCCGGCCGGGAGCAGCGCGACCCCTTGGGGGTTGCGCTCCCACTCCCAGCGGCAGGCCTCGGGATCCGGTGCCACGGATGCCAGCCACTCGACCGCCGTCTTCGCCCCGGTCATGAGAAGACCTCCCTGTCTCCCGTCGACGCGGTCGCGTCACAGGAGAGAGGGAGGTCTCCCGGCAGGCATTACGCGGGTTCCGGTCCCTCCTTGGAGTGAACCGGATGACAGCCCCGCGGCGTTCAGCTGTCGAAGCCCAGCCCCAGCCGGTCCATTGTCCTCAGCCACAGGTTGCGCCGCCCGCCGTGCGCGTCCGCGCGGGCCAGCGACCACTTGGTGAGGGCGATGCCGGTCCAGGCGAAGGGCTCGGGCGGGAAGGGCAGCGGCTTCTTGCGGACCATCTCGAGGCGGGTGCGCTCGGTGTCCTCGCCGTCCAGCAGGTCCAGCATCACGTCGGCACCGAACCGGGTGGCGCCCACGCCGAGGCCCGTGTAGCCGGCCGCGTACGCCACCCTGCCCTGGTGGGCGGTACCGAAGAACGCCGAGAAGCGGGAGCAGGTGTCGATCGCGCCGCCCCACGCGTGCGTGAAGCGGACGCCCTCCAACTGCGGGAAGCAGGTGAAGAAGTGCCCGGCGAGCTTGGCGTACGTCTCCGGGCGGTCGTCGTACTCGGCGCGCACCCGGCCGCCGTACGGGTAGATGGCGTCGTAACCGCCCCACAGGATCCGGTTGTCGGCCGACAGCCGGAAGTAGTGGAACTGGTTGGCGCTGTCCCCGAGACCCTGGCGGTTGTGCCAGCCGATCGCCGCGAGCTGGTCGGCGGTCAGCGGCTCGGTCATCAGGGCGTAGTCGTAGACCGGGACGGTGTACGACCGGACCCGCTTGACCAGGCTCGGGAAGATGTTGGTGCCCAGCGCGACCCGGCGGGCCCGCACCGAGCCGTAGGGGGTGCGTACGGCCATGCCCGCGCCGTACGCCTTCAGGTTCAGGGCCGGCGTGTGCTCGTAGACGCGCACCCCCAGCTGGAGGCAGGCGCGCTTGAGACCCCAGGCGAGCCTGGCCGGGTTGAGCATGGCCACGCCGCGGCGGTCCCACAGGCCCGCCTCGAAGGTGGGTGAGTTCACCTGCTCGCGCACGGCGTCGGCGTCCAGGAACTCGATGCCGTCGGCCAGGCCCTTGCCCTCGAGCTCCCGGTGCCAGTCGCGCAGCTGCCGCGCCTGGTACGTCTCGGTGGCGACGTCGATCTCGCCGGTGCGCTCGAAGTCGCAGTCGAGGGAGTGACGGGCGACCGCCTTCTCGATCTCGTCGAGGTTGCGCTCACCCAGCTCCCGGAGCTTGTGGATCTCGTCCGGCCAGCGGGCGAGACCGTTGGGCAGTCCATGGGTGAGGGAGGCGGCGCAGAAGCCGCCGTTGCGGCCCGAGGCGGCCCAGCCCACCTCACGGCCTTCCAGCAGCACCACGTCGCGCTGCGGGTCGCGCTCCTTGGCGTTGAGCGCGGTCCACAGTCCGCTGTAGCCGCCGCCGACGACCAGCAGGTCGCAGGTCTCGGTGCCGGTGAGGGCGGGCTCGGGGTGGGGCTTGCCGGGGTCTTCGAGCCAGTACGGGACCGGCTGCGCTTCGGAAAGGGATTTGGTCCAACGGGTCATGGCGCTTGGGGCCATGATTTCAACTCCCCACAGGGTTCTTTCGGTTATGCCTTTTGCCTGTTGCGGCGGTTCGTGATGAGCATCGAGACCAGCACGAACAGTACGGCGACCAGGAACATGGCCGTACCGATGACATTGATCTGAACGGGCGTTCCGCGCTGCGCCGAGCCCCACACGAACATGGGGAAGGTGACGGTGGAGCCCGCGTTGAAATTGGTGATGATGAAATCGTCGAAGGAGAGCGCGAAGGAGAGCAGCGCGCCGGCGGCGATCCCGGGGGCGGCGATGGGCAGCGTGACCCGGAGGAACGTCTGCGCCGGGCCGGCGTAGAGATCCTGGGCCGCCTGCTCCAGGCGCGGGTCCATCGACATCACGCGCGCCTTGACCGCGGTGACGACGAAGCTGAGGCAGAACATGATGTGCGCGATCAGGATCGTCCAGAAGCCCAGCTGAGCGCCCATGTTCAGGAACAGGGTCAGCAGCGAGGCCGCCATGACGACCTCGGGCATCGCCATGGGCAGGAAGATCAGCGAGTTCACGGCGCCGCGGGCGCGGAAGCGGTAGCGGACCAGCGCGAAGGCGATCATCGTGCCGAGGAGCGTGGCCCCGACCGTGGCCCACACGGCGATCTGGAGGCTGAGGGACAGCGAGCCGCACATGTCGGCGACGCCGCACGGGTCCTTCCAGGCGTCCGTGGAGAACTGCTGCCATTCGTAGTTGAAGCGCCCCTTCGGTTTGTTGAAGGAGAACACCGTGACGATGACGTTGGGCAGCAGCAGATAGGCGAGCGTCAGCAGTCCCGCGATGACGACGAGATGGCGCTTGAGCCAGTTGACGAAGGGCATTTAGACCAGATCCTCCGTCCCGGACCGGCGGATGTAGACCGTGACCATGAGGAGAATCGCGGCCATGAGAATGAAGGAGAGGGCGGCGGCCGTCGGGTAGTCCAGGATCCTCAGGAACTGGGTCTGGATGACGTTGCCGATCATGCGGGTGTCGGTGGAGCCGAGGAGTTCCGCGTTGACGTAGTCACCGGCCGCCGGGATGAAGGTCAGCAGCGTTCCGGAGACCACGCCCGGCATCGACAACGGGAAGGTGACCTTGCGGAAGGTCGTCCAGGGCTTGGCGTACAGGTCGCCCGCGGCCTCGTGCAGCCGGCCGTCGATGCGCTCCAGGGAGGTGTAGAGCGGCAGGATCATGAACGGCAGGAAGTTGTACGTCAGACCGCACACCACGGCGAGCGGTGTCGCGAGGACCCGGTCGCCCGCGGTCCAGCCGAGCCAGTTGGTGACGTCCAGGACGTGCAGCGTGTTGAGGACGCCGACGACCGGGCCGTTGTCGGCGAGGATGGTCTTCCAGGCCAGGGTGCGGATCAGGAAGCTGGTGAAGAACGGGGCGATCACCAGGATCATGATCAGGTTCCGCCAGCGGCCCGCCCTGAAGGCGATCAGATACGCCAGGGGGTAGCCGAGCAGCAGGCACAGGCCCGTCGCGGCGGCCGCGTAGAAGACCGAGCGCAGGAACTGCGGCCAGTACTCGGTGAGCGCGTCCCAGTAGGTCGCGAAGTGCCAGGTGACCTTGTAGCCCTCCTCCAGGGAGCCCGTCTGCACGGACGTGGAGGCCTGGTAGATCATCGGCAGCGCGAAGAAGATGACCAGCCAGAGGATGCCGGGCAGCAGCAGCCAGTAGGGGGTCCACTTGCCGCGCTTGCGCGGGGGCTTCTTCTCGGGGGTCGGCGTCAGGGGTGGCGCCTCGGTGACAGCGGCCATCAGGCGGCCTCCTCGTCGACCGTCTCCACGCCCGCGTCGATGTCCTGGTCCGCGTCGAGGCCGAAGGTGTGCGCCGGGCTCCAGTGCAGGACCACCTCGGTGCCGGGCACCAGACGGGCGTCGCGCTCGATGTTCTGGGCGTAGACCTCGAACTCGGGGCAGACGGCGCTGTCGATGACGTACTGCGTGGAGACGCCGATGAAGCTGGAGTCGGCGATCCTGCCGGTGATGCGGTTGCGGCCCTCGGCGATGGAACCCGCGTCGTCGGCGTGCGTGAGGGAGATCTTCTCCGGGCGGACGCCCACGAGCACCTTGCCGCCCGTCCGCGCCGGGGCGGAACAGCGCGCCTGGGGCAGGACCAGCTTGCCGCCGCCCGCCTTGAGGACGATGTCCTCGCCGTTCTTGGTGTCCACCTCGGCCTCGATGAGGTTCGAGGTCCCGAGGAAGTTGGCGACGAACGTGGTCTGCGGGTTCTCGTACAGGTCGGCGGGCGAGCCGAGCTGTTCGACCCGGCCCGCGTTCATCACGGCGACCGTGTCGGCCATGGTCATGGCCTCCTCCTGGTCGTGCGTGACATGGATGAAGGTGATGCCGACCTCGGTCTGGATCCGCTTGAGCTCCAGCTGCATCTGGCGGCGCAGCTTGAGGTCGAGGGCGCCGAGGGGCTCGTCCAGGAGCAGCACCTTGGGGTGGTTGATGAGCGCGCGGGCGACCGCGACGCGCTGCTGCTGGCCGCCGGAGAGCTGGTGCGGTTTCTTGCGCGCCTGCTCGCCGAGCTGTACGAGGTCGAGCATCTCCTCGACCTGCTTCTTGACGCTCTTGATCCCGCGCCGGCGCAGGCCGAAGGCGACGTTCTCGAAGATGTCCAGGTGCGGGAAGAGGGCGTACGACTGGAAGACGGTGTTCACCGGCCGCTTGTACGGCGGCAGGTGCGTCACCTCCTGGTCGCCGAGGTACACGGTGCCGGAGGAAGGTTCCTCCAGACCGGCGATCATGCGCAGGGTCGTGGTCTTGCCACAGCCCGACGCGCCGAGCAGGGCGAAGAAGGAGCCCTGCGGCACGGTCAGGTCGAGTGGGTGTACGGCGGTGAAGGAGCCGTAGGTCTTGCTGATCCCGGTGAGGCGGACGTCGCCACTGGTGTCTGTCGTCATCATCGTCACGCCCCTGTGAGCTTCGCGAACTTCTCTTCGTAGGCCGTCTCTTCCTTCTGGCTCAGCGAGCGGAAGGCATGGGACTTGGCCTGCATGGCCTTGTCGGGAACGATCAGCGGATTGTCCGCCGCGCTCTTGTCGATCTTCGCCAGGTAGGGCTTCACGCCGTCGACCGGGCTCACGTAGTTGATGTAGGCGGCAAGTGCGGCGGCCTGCTCGGGCTCGTAGTAGAAGTCGACGAGCCGCTCGGCGTTCGTCTTGTGACGCGCCTTGTTGGGGATCAGCAGGTTGTCGGTCGACGTCATGTAGCCGCTGTCCGGGATGACGAAGTCGACGTCCGGGCTGTCCGACTTCAACTGGACGACGTCGCCGGCCCAGGCGACACAGGCCGCCAGGTCGCCCTTGGTCAGGTCGGACGTGTAGTCGTTGCCGGTGAAGCGGCGGATCTGGCCCTTGTCGACGGCCTTCTGCAGCCGGGCGATCACGGCGTCGAAGTCGTCGTCGGTGAAGTTCGCCGGGTCCTTGCCCATGTCGAGCAGCGTCATGCCGATGCTGTCGCGCATCTCGGACAGGAAGCCGACGCGGCCCTTGAGCTTGGGGTTGTCGAGCAGGTCCGATATGGACTTCACCTCGATGCCGTCGAGCGCCTTCTTGTTGTAGGCGATGACGGTCGAGATGCCCTGCCACGGGTACGAGTAGGCGCGGCCCGGGTCCCAGTCCGGGTTGCGGAACTGCGGTGACAGGTTGGTGTAGGCGTGCGGCAGGTTGGACGGGTCCAGTTTCTGGACCCAGCCCAGGCGGATCACGCGCGCGGCCAGCCAGTCGGTGAGGACGATGAGGTCGCGCCCGGTGTCCTGACCAGCGGCGAGCTGCGGCTTGATCTTGGCGAAGAACTCGTTGTTGTCGTTGATGTCCTCGGTGTACTTCACCGAGATGCCGGTCCGCCTGCGGAACGTGTCCAGCGTCGGGTGGTGCTTGCCGCTGTCGTCGAGGTCGATGTACTCGGTCCAGTTGGAGAAGTTGACGGTCTTCTCCTGCTTCGAGTGGTCCTCGGCGGACGTGCCGCCCTGGGTCCTGCCGGCCGCGGGGATGCCGCAGGCGCTCAGCGCCCCGAGTCCGCCGACCGTGAGCGCGCCCCCTGCGGAGGCGCGCAACAGCGACCGGCGGGTCATGGCCGCCCTGCCGTTGCGGAGGCTGCGCCGCATGGCGGCCACTTGGGCCGGGGTCAGGCGGTCGGGCTCGTACTGCTCCATGCGCTTGGTGCCCTTTCGGGAGGTGGCGGCCGCGGGTCGTGCGGCCTGTTGTCGCTAGCGGTCCCCGAAGATCGTGCGGTGCCAGTCCTTGCGGACCACCGCCGTGTTGTCGAACATGACGTGCTTGACCTGCGTGTACTCCTCGAACGAGTACGTGGACATGTCCTTGCCGAAGCCGGACTGCTTGTAGCCGCCGTGCGGCATCTCACTGATGATCGGAATGTGGTCGTTGACCCACACACACCCCGCCTTGATCTCGCGGGTGGCGCGATTCGCCCGGTAGACGTCCCGGCTCCACGCGGAGGCGGCCAGACCGTACGGGGTGTCGTTGGCCAGCCGGATCCCCTCATCATCACTGTCGAACGGCAGAACGACCAGCACCGGCCCGAAGATCTCGGACTGGACGATCTCGCTGTCCTGGGGCGCGTCGGCCACGAGGGTGGGCCGATAGTACGCGCCGTTCTTGAGTTCTCCCTGCGGCACCTCGCCTCCGGTCACCACGCGCGCGTAGGCACGCGCCCGGTCGACGAAGGCGGCGACCCGGTCGCGCTGGACGTGCGAGATCAGCGGGCCGAGGTCGGTGCGGGGGGCGAAGGGGTCCCCGAGCCGGACGCTCTCCATCAGGGCGGCGGTCTTCTCGACGAACGCCTCGTAGAGGGGCCGCTGCACATACGCGCGCGTGGCGGCCGTGCAGTCCTGCCCGGTGTTGATGAGCGCGCCGGCGACCGCGCCGTTGACCGCCGCCTCCAGGTCCGCGTCGTCGAACACGACGAAAGGTGCTTTGCCGCCGAGCTCCAGGTGGATGCGCTTGACGGTGGCGGTGGCGATCTCGGCGACGCGCTTGCCGACGGCGGTGGAGCCGGTGAAGGAGGTCATGGCCACGTCGGGGTGACCGACGAGGTGCTCACCGGCCTCCCTGCCCGTGCCGGTGACGATGTTGATCACCCCGTCGGGGATCCCGGCGTCGGTGGCGGCCTGGGCGAAGAGCAGCGAGGTCAGCGGGGTGAGCTCGGCGGGCTTGAGCACGATCGTGTTGCCCGCGGCGATCGCCGGGAGGATCTTCCAGGCGGCCATCTGGAGGGGGTAGTTCCAGGGTGCGATGGACCCTACGACCCCGATGGGCTCACGGCGGAGGTACGAGGTGTGGTCGCCCGAGTACTCGCCGGCGGACTGGCCCTGCAGATGACGGGCCGCGCCCGCGAAGAAGGCGGTGTTGTCGATCGTCCCCGGGACGTCGAACTCGCGGGTGAGCTTGAGCGGCTTGCCGCACTGCAGGGACTCGGCGCGGGCGAATTCCTCGGCCCGTTCGGCGAGCACGGCGGCGAAGCGGTGCAGGGCGTCGGAGCGCTCGCCCGGGGTGACGCCGGCCCAGTCCGGGAAGGCCTCCCGGGCGGCGGCGACGGCCGCGTCGACGTCGTCCGTCCCGGCCAGCTCGTACGTGTAGACGTCCTCGCCGGTGGCGGGGTCGACGACGGCGTGGTGACGACCCGACGTGCCTTTGGTCAGGCGTCCGCCGATGAACTGTGCGCCGTCCGCGAGGCGCTCCTGCGCGGGGAACCGGTCCGGGGTGACAGTGCCCGGGTTGTCCATGTCGCTCTCCTCCGCCGCCGCCCCGTCCCGGGGGGCCTGTGGCGTAGCTCCAGCTCGATTTGAGTGCCGATCCTGACAGAGCACAGGGACTCCAACAAGTGATTCCGTTGTTGCCTTTTGGTTACGCGACGGAATCTGTCGACCAGGTGTCGAGTCGGCCGGGAAAAGGGGGGACGGAGTGTCAGTGGTGCCTGCCACACTCGCGTGCATGGGGAAGATCGATGGTTTTGAGTCCCTGATCAGGGAGGTCCGCGCCGGGTCGCGTATCAAGTATCTGCACTTCTGGGGGCACCGGCCGCTGCCCGACGGGCGGATCGGGGCGAGCTGTCTCAGCCAGTGGTGGCCGTCGCCGTTCGTGGTCGGCGATGTCGAATACGCGACGGCCGAGCACTGGATGATGGCGGGCAAGGCACGGCTCTTCGGGGACGCGGAGGCGGAGCGCCGGATCCTGGCGGCCGGTCACCCCTCGCAGGCCAAGAAGGCCGGACGGCTGGTGCGGGACTTCGACGAGGCGACCTGGGAGCAGGAGCGCTTCCGGATCGTGGTGGAGGGCAGCGTCCACAAGTTCACCGCGCACGCCGGGCTGCGCGAGTTCCTGCTGAACACGGGCGACCGCGTCCTGGTCGAGGCGAGCCCCGTGGACCGCGTGTGGGGCATCGGCCTCGCCGCGTCCGACGAGGCGGCACAGCACCCGGAGCGGTGGCGGGGACCGAACCTGCTGGGCTTCGCGCTGATGGAGGCACGGGAGAGGATCGCCGGGGGTGCCTGAGCCCTGCCGGCGCCGGACACCGGGGGGGTGTGCCGTCGGCCGGCAGCGCGGCTCGGGGCGAGCGGGCCGACCGACCGTGCGCGGAGACGCTTCGCCGGGGCGTGCGGCCGGGGCTCGGCTGCCGGGGCGGTCCGACGGGGGCCGCGACCCTCTGAGTCCGGGGCGGCCCTGTCGCGGAAATGCGAGCCGGATGACCGCATAGGGAAGCGCCGCGCAAGGGTCGTGTCACCACGGGCCTGTCCAAAGACGCATCCGCAGCATGTCACTGAGGGCCGTACCGCACGGTGACCGGACCGGGAGGCGCGGCGGCCGGTCGGGGGACCGGCGTTCCCGGGGACGGGTCGCCGGTGGCCCGTCCCGGTCGGATCGGCCGGGTGTCAGCTGGACATGGATATCTGGAAAGCGATGATCACCAGGGCGAGGACGACGCCCACAGAGCCGCAGATGATGCCGGCCAGCGCCTGGCCCGGGTTCGACGCCTCGCCTCTCCCGGCCTTGGCGCGGCCGATCCCGCCGAATATCACGCCCAGCACACCCAGCACGATGGCGAGCGGCCACACGCAGAACCCGATGGCCGACACGATGCCCAGTACCAGCCCGGCGGTGCCCATGCCGTTGCTCGGCATGGGCTGCATGCCGGGCCAGCCGTGGTAACCGGACGGGAAGGCCTGCGGCGCGGGAACGTGACCGCCGTACCCCGCGGGTGAGCCCGGGTATCCGTACGGGACCCGGCCGGGGCCGTCCGGGGCTATGGGGGGCGGCGGGACAGCGGCGCCCTGGGGGTACGGGACCGCGACACCGGGCGGGGCGAACGGGTTCACCGGCTCGCTCGGTGCCACGGGGGGCGGCGGCGGGGCGAAGGGGTCGGCCCAGGCCGGGGGCGGCGGATCGGCCGGGAGAGAGGTGACCGTCTGCCGGTCGTGGAGGAAGGGTGCCGAGGTCGCGGCCGGGCCGGAGAACCCCGTGTCGTCGGCCGGGGGCGCCCAGGGGTTGGGGTCGGGCCGGTGGGCGACGGGTGGCGCCGGGTCTTCGGACCCTGTCCCGCTCGCGGGCTTGTCCAGGGGCACCTTGGGAGCCGCGCTCCACGCGGGCGACCCGGACGACGGGACCGTGTCGGCAGGTCCCCGGTCGGCGGGCCGCGCCCAGGGACCCGGGGAGCCTCCGTCGTAGGGGGTGCCGTCCCGAGGAGCCGACCGGTTCTCGGCGGTGTTCTCCGGTGACTGCGGCACCTCGTCGGCCATCGCGCGGGATCCCCTCTGCTCTGCGTCCCGTCATGCTACGGCGCGCACGCGCCGGTGTCGGGCCCGGCCTACGATGACCCCGGATCACGATCAGCCGATCACCCGCGCCCGGACCACGGTCCGCCGGCGCCGTTCCCGGGGAGGAACCCTTGACCGACATCGCCGCCCGCGACCTGCACGCCTTCATCGCCGGACTGCCCAAGGCCGAACTGCACGTCCACCACGTCGGCTCCGCCTCCCCCCGCATCGTCTCTGAACTGGCCGCCCGCCACCCCGACTCCAAGGTCCCCACCGACCCCGAGGCCCTGGCCGACTACTTCACCTTCACGGACTTCGCCCACTTCATCGACGTGTACCTGTCCGTCGTCGACCTCATCCGCACCCCGGAGGACGTCCGGCTGCTGACGTACGAGGTGGCCCGCGACCTGGCCCGGCAGCAGGTGCGGTACGCCGAGCTGACCATCACCCCGTTCTCCTCGACCCGGCGCGGCATCGACGAGCTTGCCTTCATGGACGCGATCGAGGACGCCCGCAAGGCGGCGGAGGCCGAGTTCGGGACCGTGCTGCGGTGGTGCTTCGACATCCCGGGCGAGGCCGGTCTGGAGGCGGCCGAGGAGACGGTGCGGCTCGCGACCGAAGATCGCGTCCGCCCCGAGGGGCTGGTGTCGTTCGGGCTCGGCGGGCCCGAGATCGGCGTGCCCCGGCCGCAGTTCAAGCCGTACTTCGACCGCGCCATAGCCGCCGGGCTGCGGTCCGTGCCGCACGCCGGCGAGACGACCGGTCCCGAGACGGTCTGGGACGCCCTCAACGACCTGCGCGCCGAGCGCATCGGCCACGGCACCAGCTCGGCCCAGGACCCCGAGCTGCTCGCCCACCTCGCCGACCACCGCATCGCGCTGGAGGTCTGCCCGACCTCCAACATCGCCACCCGCGCGGTCCGCACGCTCGACGAGCACCCGATCAAGGAGTTCACCCGGGCCGGGGTCCTGGTCACCATCAACTCCGACGACCCGCCGATGTTCGGCACCGACCTGAACACCGAGTACGCGGTGGCCGCCCGGCTGCTGGACCTCGACGCGCGGGGCGTCGCCGACCTGGCGAAGAACTCGGTCGAGGCCTCCTTCCTGGACTCGGCGGGCAAGACGCGGATCGCGGACGAGATCGACGCGTACACGACGGCGTGGCTCGCTCCCTGAGCCTCGCCCCGGGCGGGCCCGCGGACCGTCCACAATGGGCCCATGCAGACCGTGACCGCCGTCGCGCACCGCGGCGACCCCTATCGCTTCCGTGAGAACACGACCGACTCGCTGCGTTCCGCGCTCCTGCAGGGCGCGGACGCGGTCGAGATCGACGTACGGCTCACCCGCGACGACGTACCCGTGCTGCTCCACGACGAGACACTGAAGCGCCTGTGGGGGCACGACCGGCGGCTGAGGTCGCTGTCCGCGGACGAGGTGCGCCGGCTCACGCGGGGCGGAGTACCGACGCTGGCGGAGGCGCTCGCCGCGACGGACGGCAGCCGGGTGATGGTCGACCTGCCGGTGCGGCTCGACCGCCGTACCGCGGGGGCGGTACTGGACGTCGTCCGCCAGTGCGGGGCGCGGGACCGCGTCTACTACTGCGCCGGTGCCGAGGCGATGCTCGCGGTCCGTGCCGCCGACCCGTCCGCCGAGATCGCCCTGACCTGGACGTCCCTCGCGCCACCGCGTCCGGCGGTGCTGGACGCGGTGCGCCCGCGCTGGCTCAACTACCGTTTCGCGCTGGTGGACCAGGCCCTCGCGGCCCGGGTCCACCACGGCGGCCACCTTCTCTCCGTCTGGACCCCCGACACCCGTCGCACCATGCGCCGTCTCCTCGACCTGGGCGTCGACTCGATCACCACGAACCGGATCGACGCGCTGTGCACGCTCCGGCAGGGCGAGGGAGCCCAGGGGCGCCGCGCCCCCTAGGGCCTGTGATGCCCTCCTCGGCGGCGATCCGGGTACCGCCGCGCGGCAAGAGGATCAGCACGAGCTTTCCGCGGAGCGGGCGCTGGCTCCGCTCTAGCGGCGGTTTAGCGGCGCGGGCGCGGGGTCCGTCGCAGAGGGGTGGCT